>CAJYRE010000445.1 GCA_913776675.1 Rhizobiaceae bacterium | reverse complement strand
ACGGAACACCAGCGCCACTTTGGCAAGGTCGTTTTGCATGACGCGGGGCCGCGACGAGTTCGAATAATCGAAATGCGTCTTCCATGTCAGGTCATGGGCAATGTCCACGGCCTTTACGTGGTTTTCGCCAGCATCTCGCGCCATGCGATAGGCTGCCATGGCCGTGACTTCTCGGTTGACCACTTCCGCCCGGTGGAATGCCCACGAAATGGCTGCCATGACACGGGCGCGAACCGGGCTATAATCGACGCCAGTGTTGCCAACGCCTGCCAGATCATGGCTCTGGGTTCGGTCGATCAGGCCCGATTGATAGAACATATCGAGCGCCGCCCGCTCGTCCTTGCTCAAGTTGGCGTTTTCGAGGCTTCCTTTTCCTTTGATCGTATCCAGTGCAGCCTTGCCAAGGGCCGCACCTGCCTTGCTCAGACTGCCAAACCGGCCCCCCAGTATGGGCACACCCATGATGGCCGTCTGCGTCAGGTTCACGGCTGCCGAGGCTGGGGATAGGCCAAGGAACCACACAAATGCTGTACTCGTCATGAACTGGGCGACTTTGCTGCCGGTCGGGTTCATCACCCAATCGTGTCGCTTGCTCATCTCGTTCGACAGCCGCATGGCGCTGGTCAGGTCGTCGGCGTCCTTTGCCTGATCATTCACATCATTGATCAGCTCTTGCAGCTCCAGTCCGTACTTCGCACGTGCCATCTGGTGGGCGGCATGGAACATGTGCGAAGAGAAGGTGCGCAAGGCGTCTTGATGGAAGCCAGCGGTTCCCTTGCGGTGAATGAAGCGCTTGCGCATCGAGAGATCAGGCATGGTTTCCAGATACCGTTGCCAAATCTGGTCCATCAGGTCAGGGTCGGCGTTGCCAGCGCCCAGCAGCTCTTCAATTTCGGCCACCATACGCGGGTCCATGCTTGATCGGCCTTTGCCCCTGTCTTCCATCACACCAGCCTCGATGCGCGCATTCGGCATTTCCCGTTCGATCTTGGCAGCGAAACGGTCACGATCCGCGGCCTTCTCGAATTTTGAGAAGCTGATAACATTGTTGTCGCCATCGCGCACTGTGACGAAGTAGTTGCCAAAGCGCCCTAACGGGAAATACGGTGCTTGAACGCGGCTGGCTTCAAAGCTCTGCCGCATTCTGGTCATGCGGGCCTTGCCGCCCCACGTCGAGCGGGTGACAGCGGCTTTGTAAGCGCTCATGGCATCTTCTTCGGCTTTGCGCCGGTCCAGCCCGGTCAAACCCGAATCCGCAATTTCCTTCATTGTTTTGCGGTGGGCGTCGGCTGCCCGCTTCGCTCCGATTTCCTGCGCCTTGCGGATATTGTCGAGCAAGATGTTATCCAACTCTTCGGCCTGTGCCTTATAGGCATCGCGCACTGTGGCGTAGAGCGCCCGACCTGCGGGAGGGAGCGCCATATAGCGCTTGCGCAACAGGTCATACCCCGGCTTGGCGATTGTTTCTTCATCGATCTGGGATGGGTCAATCCCGGCCAAGGTCGAATCGTGCATCAGTTCCGAGAGCAGTTGTGACCGGCTCCTGTCTTTGCCAAGGAAGCCAAGGCGGGTGTATTTCAGCCAATCGCCTGCAATCTTGTCTGCTTGCTCGTGTTTTTGCCCACGATAGGTATCCATCATCCGTTTGACGCGGAGATAGTCGCCCACAGCGGTCATGTTGGGGCGCGCCAACTCCGCAAAATAGTTCAGCGGAACGGCTGCCAGAACGGATGGCTTTAAATCAGTCAGCTTGCCCTTCAGCTCTTGGATGATACGGCTTTGGCTGATCCGGGCGAAGTTTTGGCCTTTTTGGCCTGGATATGCGCGCGGGCCTGTTTCAGATATGCCTTCCGGTCTTCGGACGGCGGCAGTGAGTTCAGGGTTTTTTCGAACCCTTGCCATCTCTGCAATGTGGCGAACGGACTTGGTGGCTCGATCAGTCCTGATATTCCTGTGATCTTTTCCATAGAATTCCCTTGCGAGTTTGAGGCTTGCGTCTTCGATCACCTTTTGCAGACCGGGAATGGTGGCGGTGTCATAAGGCTGACTATCTGTGTGATCAACCACACCTGCGAGTTCGGCAGGCATGATACGGATGTTGTCATCAATCTGTTCGGCAAGCTGTGGCGTGATCCGGCCTGCATCAATCTCTTCCTGAAGGAAAGACTGGATGACTTGATGGGCGTTCTGCAACATCACCGTGAAATGATTGCGGGCTGCGCTTTCATCTGTGGGCAGGCTGCGGCGGTAAAGCGTGGCCATGCGCTCTTTCGCGGCATCGGTGAGCTGGGCGCGGCTTTCGCGTCCATCATGGCCCAGCGCCCAGATAGAGTGCATACCGGAAAATGCCAGCGCCGAAATATCGGTGATCGACAATGGCGTTGATCGAGGATGGTTGTGATAAATCACGACACGACGATCAGGATTGATCATTGCACTCCCCAGACGCGCAGACATGCCGCTGTAATCCGCCTTGCCCGCCGTGCCATACTCGATAACGCTGCCATCGTCGTCAATCGCAACCAGATATTCATGACCGCTGGCTTCACCGGGCTTCACCACGGCATCTGTTGCCCATGCCTTGATCGGCTGGTCATCGGCGCGGCTGGGGTGAGGGAGAGGCCGCAAATCCTCAACAGTAAGCGCAATCGGTACATCCTTGCGTTTGTTTGTGACAGCAATCTCCGGCTCTTCCGCCGCACTTTCTTCAACGGTGGCAGACCCGCTCAAATCGGGTTTGGCTTTTGGCTTGAGGGCATCAATCAGCCGGGTGTGCTTGGCTGCCGTTTCCTCCAGCTCTTTCTGCCCTTCCCATGGTCCGATCTGCTTCTCCAGCGCTGGTATCTGGCGTTTCAGTTCGGTGGCTATTTCCTGATCTGCAATAGGTGTTCCAACCATGCGCCGGATTGTGTTGGCAATCTGCATGGCAAGGCCGGTTGGGTCTTGCTCGGCGATATTGTCGGTGACGATGGAATATTCCTTGTCACCTTTCAGCACAGCCATCCAGCGAGAGCCATAATCCTGCACGATTTCGAGTGGGAATTGGCCAATATGACCGATTTCCTTCTCGGAAACGCCATTTTGAAGGCTGGAGCGCATAGCCGAAAGAACGGCAGCGCCAAACTCCTTCGGTTTGTTGATTTCTACCCCTTCCACGGTTGCTGCAAATGGCTTCTCCGCAAAGTCAGCAGCCCGCGCCGCATCGGCTTTTACGGCATCGGCGCGCTGCTCAATCGAGGCCAATTGCCCATTGATGTCGCGGATTTTGCCCTTGATCCGGTGCTGCGCCCGGTCGTGTTCGCTTGCCTGTCCTTCCAAGGTCCGCAATTGCTTACGGGTCTGCATTTCCTCAAGGATCAGCGGATTGCCAGATGCCACAGCCTTCATTTCAGCGGCGCTGGCGACTTCGCCACCAATATCCTCGACGCTGCGCTGTTTGGTGTCACCTTTGCGAACCTGCTGGATAAATCGCGCCTTGGCTTCAATGCCCTGCCACTGGCGGGCATCCAGCGTCTTTTCTGTCGCATAACGCAGGATTTCGACCTCGAAACCATCTGGGTCGGCTGCATACAGCTCATTGCCTTGACGGATCACGCGACCGTCGCGCTGTTCAAGGTCACTCGGCCGCCATGGCGCGTCAATGTGATGCAATGCCACAAGACGATTTTGAACATTGGTTCCGGCACCCATTTTGGCGGTGGAGCCAAACAGGAAGCGAACGCGGCCAGACCGCACCTTGCCAAACAGCTCCTCCTTTTGCAGGTCTGTGTTGGCATCATGGATGAACGCAATTTCTTCAGCAGGTACGCCGGTAGCTACCAGCTTATCTTTGAGATCATCGTACACAGAGAATTTCGAGTTCAGCGCCTCGAATTCGTCCGGTGACATTGCATCCAGCTTGGCCTGCGCTTTGTCATCGCCATCCTCTGCCGCCTTGATCAACGCTTTCAGCTCTTGCTCCTGTTTCGTCTTGGCCTTCTTAGGGGTCGAGAGATCGATAAACACAAGCTGAGTGCCGCGCTGGTCATGCCACTGGTCGTAAATGCGCTTCATCTCGGAGGCGGCGCGATTGATTTTAGAGCCGGGATTGTCAGGATAGCTCGGATCAATCAGGCGCATATCCAGCGCCGCCTTTCGGGCGTCGGACATCACCTTGAGCATGTTATCCGCGCCTTTTTCCGCCTTCTTCGGCAGGTTTTCAGCGCGATAGACAAGCGAGCCTTGCGGATATTGCAGCTCACCGTTTGGACCGGGAGTGCCTTCACCAATATAGAAGATTTGATCAGAGGAGGGCTTCACCACAACAAGAGTAGGCTTTCCACCCTTCACCTTTGGCAATGGCAAGGTTTTGCCCATCGCGGCCAGTTGCTGGCGAATGTCATCATTCGAGATCACATCCGCGAAGGCCAGATATTGGCGCATGAGTTCGGGGATATTTACGAACTTGGCAAAGCGCGTTGCCATCTTGTATTGGCCGCTGGGGCTCAATTCCCAGTCTGTCACCACATCGCCGAACACACGTGCCCAGGCATCAAAATGGGAAAGACCCATGTTGCTGAGTGTCTTACCTGCCATATACCGCATCAGCGTGTACATTTCTGCCATGGTGTTGGACAGAGGTGTACCAGTGGCAACCACGATGTTGCCGCCTGTTTGCTCCTGAATGTGCTGGATCTTCAGATACATGTCGGCAGCCTTCTGGCTTCCGGCTGGATTGCCAAGCCCGGCAACACGCTGCATTCCCGTGGCAAAGGCGAGGTTCTTGAACTCGTGAAATTCATCGACGTAAAGGGCGTCCACGCCCAGCTCGTCGAATTTCAGGCCATCATCCTTGCGGCCTGCATCGAGCAGATTTTTCAGCTTACTTTGCAGGTTCTCGCGCTGTTTTGCCAACTGTGCGACATTACGGGACTTTTCGCCAGTTTCCGCCCGCATTTCAGTAATAGAGGCTTCCAGTTCCTGCAATTGCTGGGAGATGAACTTTTCTTCAATCTCCGGCGAGACACCCATCAAGCCAAACTGCGAATGGGCAACAATCACCGCGTCCCAGTCACCAGTGGCAACGCGGGCAAACAGCCGCTTGCGGTTTGCCGCCTCAAAGTCCTTCTTGGTCGCGGCAAGCACTTTCGCACCGGGATAGAGCTTGATGAAATCCGCTGCCCATTGCCCCACCAGATGATTTGGAACTGCAAACATCGGCTTTTTGGCCTGTCCGGTGCGGCGTTTTTCCATGGCAGATGCAATCAGCGCAAAGGTCTTGCCTGCGCCGACCGTGTGATCAGCCAACGACACAGAGGTTTGCAACGTGCGCCAGACAAACGCCTTCTGGTGCTGCCGCAAGTCGATGATGTCATCACCCACCTTACCGGGAAGCGTCAGGTGCGAACCATCAAATCGGCGCACAACGTCCGTGTTGAACGTGTCATTATACAGCCGCGCTAGCTCATCACGGCGGGCATCATCCTCCCAGAGCCAACGGCTCCATTCGGTGGCGATTCGTGCGGCTTTCTGATTGGCCGCGTCGGTTTCATTTTGGTTGAGGACATATTTGCCGTCAGAAGTCCTGTCAAAGACCTGAACTGGCTTACCATTGAGAACCGCTGACAGAATTTGGCCGACGCTGGCACGGCCCGTTCCCCACAGAGCATCGGCTGCCGGTGATGAACGAGGGGTTTCCAAAG
>CAJYRE010000444.1 GCA_913776675.1 Rhizobiaceae bacterium | reverse complement strand
CTCAGTGCCCAGAGCCTTGACCTCTGCCACCGCAATCGAGGCTTCCGCCACCGTTTGCGCCGTGGGATGGGCGGTGGCCACATCGAGAATGCGCCCGGCCCGCGCCAGCAGCGCATCGGCGGCATGCACCCGAATGCTCACATCCCCCACCGCATGGATGGTGTGCGGGTCTTCATAGCCGTGCTCAATATCCAGCTCGAAAAACGGTCTTGCGTGGGCGCGGACATAGGAAATGGTTTCCGCCAATGCGCCGCGCGCAATGCCAACCTGCACGGCAGAATGGATGATCTGGGCAAACGGCCCCATCGGGGTTGGCGTTTCAAAATTCTCATCATGATCCACCACCTGAAACGGGGTGATCTCGACATCATCAAAGGTCACCGTGCCGCTGCCGGTAGAGCGCTGGCCAAACGAGGTCCAGTCATCCACCAGATCAAGGCCCGGCGTGGCCCGATCAATAAACACCAGATGCACCCGCTCGTTCGGCCCCTTGGCCACCGCTACAATGATATGGGCAAACAGCGATCCGGTGGCGTAGAATTTCTGCCCGTTCAGCAGCAGCTTACCATCGTGCTCGGCAAAACGGGTCTTGTAATCCACCGGGGTTTTGGTGCCAATTTCGGTAAAGGCATTGCCGAGTCGATCTCCTTCCAGAACCCGCTGGAAATAATGGGCTTTCTGCTCATCCGAACCCGACAGCCGCAAGGCTTCCACCATGTAGAAATGGTTTTGCGGAATCTGGCCAATGGAGGAATCGGCGGCCGAGATGATGGCTGTGACCTCGGCCAGCGTCACCGCAGAAACCCCTGCCCCGCCATAGGCTTTCGGCACGGTGATGGCCCAAAGCCCGCTTTGGGAAAAACGCTCAATCTCGGCCACGGGCAAGCGCCGCTGCCTGTCACGCTCGCTAGCGCCCACCGCAAACTCGCGGGCCAGTTCCTTGGCAACCGCGATGGCTTCAGCATCATCCTTGATCACATGGGCCTTGATCCGCCGTGGCGGAATATGCGGTGCGGGCCGCCCCGCTGTGAGGGCGGCCTGACGATGCAATGTACGATCTGTGCTGCTCATGGCTTAGTTCCACGCATGGCGTGGCGGATGCTCGCCGTTCAGATAATAGTTGCCGACGTGGTAAAACTTCCAGCGCACCGGATCGTGCAGCGTATGCACCCGCGCATTGCGCCAGTGCCGATCCAGCCCATGCTCGGCCAGGGTGGAGCGGGTGCCTGCCAGCTCAAACAGCTTGTTGGTGGCCAGAATGGCAATCTCGGTGGTCAGCACCTTGGATTCCGCCGTTTTAATCGTGGCTTCTGACACGGTCTCCAGCGTGCTGTTGGCGCGCGCCACATCAATGCTGCGTCCGGCAATCTCCAGCAGGGCTTCGGCGGCATGCAGCTTGATTTTCAAATCGCCAATGGCCGCGATGGTGAACAGGTCTTCGCCCGCAGTTTGCTTGCCGCTATCAATCCACGGGCGGCTGAGGGTTTTGACAAAGCGGATGGTATCCTCAATGGCACCACGGGCAATGCCCGCATCAATGGCCGACTGAATGATCTGCGATACCGGACCGCCCACGGTGGGATGATCGAACGAGGTGACTTTCAAAGCGCGCACCTTCGGCACCCGCACATGATCGATTTTCACCGAACCGGAGGCCGTGGTGCGCTGGCCAAAGCTGGACCAATTATTGGTCACGGTCAGGCCGGGGGCTGTGCGGTCGGCAAACACCAGATAGCCCTGCCCCGTTTCATCCACCCCAACAATGGGCACCACATGGGCGAGAAGCGCGCCGGTTGTGTAGAATTTCTCGCCGGTGATGATCACATCATCGCCATCATGCACCACCCTGGTTTCAAAATCGGCCACGGTCTTGCTTTTCAGTTCCGAAAACGCATTGCCATAGCGCAAGCCCTGCAAGGCCCAGCGGAAAAACAATTGCTTCTGCTCTTCGGTCCCGTCGAGATCGACGGTTGCGATAATTGCCAAATGGTTCTGCGTCACCTGCGCAATGGCCGGATCGGCGCTGGCAATGGTGGAAATCACCTTGGCCAGTGTGGCGTAGGACACTTCCGGCCCTCCATAGGCTTTGGGCACATTCAGGCTCCACAGGCCGCTTTGCGAATATTCGTCCAGCTCGGTGATCGGCAAAAGCCCTTCGCGGTCGCGCAAGGCAGCCCCCTGTTTGAAGCGCTCTGCCAGCCGCTGCGCAATCTCGATGGCCTCGGCATCGGAAGAGACAATATGGGCTGGCACACTGGGCCGTGGGCGTGGCCCCACCGGATCGCTGGAATTGACGCGCGGATGCACGGTGTAATCAATCTTGGTGTCGGTGATGGTCCCCATAATCGTGCCTCATTGTTGAAAAGGAGAAAAACAAGTCTCAGCTTGCATTGGCCAGAGATGGTGTTGCGCGGGATGACTGGGCGCGCTTGAACGCCTCAATATCGCGGTATTGATCGGCCGGATGGTTTTTGGGCAGATAAGGCCCCTGACCAAACAGCTTTTCGCGCAGGGTGCCGGGCTTGTATGCGGTGGGATAGGCCCCGCGCTTTTGCAGCTCCGGCACCACATACTCCACCACATCTTCAAAACTGCCGGGTGTGACCGCATAGGCAATGTTGAAGCCATCCACATCGGTGTCACTCACCCATTCCTGCAGAATATCGGCAATGCGATCCGCCGAGCCGACAAACACCGGACCCAGCCCGCCAATGCCGCCGAATTTGGCCAGCTCCTCAATGGTCCAGGATTTGTCACCCCCGGCAATATGCTCGACAAACGAATGGATGGCGTTGGTTTCCACCTTGCGGATCACATCGGTTGGCGCATATTGGCCAAAATCAATGCCGCTCCAGCCGGACATGAACACCAGCGCGCCATCGTAGGAAACATAGTTCTGGTAATCGCGGAATTTGGCCTGCGCTTTTTCGTCCGTCTCATCGGTGATGATGGTGATCAGCGTGTAGATTTTCAGCGCGTCGGGCGAACGTCCGGCGGCCATGGCCTTCTGGCGGATTTCGGCCACATAGGCCTTCAGCACCGATTTGGTGGGCGCTGCCACAAACACGCATTCGGCATGTTCGGCGGCAAAAGTCTTGCCCGGCCCGGACGCCCCGGCCTGATACAGAACCGGCGTGCGCTGCGGCGATGGCTCGGTCAGCCCATAACCCGGCACATCAAAATATTGGCCCTTATGGCCAATCTCATGCACCTTGCTTGGGTCGGTAAACACCCGCCCCACCGCATCGCGCACCACGGCCCCCTCTTCCCACGAGCCTTCCAGGAGCTTGTAGATCACCTCCAGATATTCATTGGCAATCTCATAGCGGTTGTCATGGCGTTTCAGCCCGGCCTGACCCAGATTTTTCGCGCCGCTTTCCAGATAGGAGGTGACAATGTTCCAGCCCACGCGCCCCTTGCTGTGGTGATCCGCCGTGGCCAGCCTGCGCGCAAATGTATAGGGATGCTCAAACGAGGTGGAGGCCGTAATGCCAATGCCCAGATGCTGGGTGGCCAGCGCAATCGGGGCGGCAAGCTGCAAGGGATCATTCACCGGAATCTGCGCCGCCTGCTGGATGGCGTGAAAATTCGAGCCTTTGTAGACATCATAATAGCCGATGACATCGGCAATAAAAATGCCATCAAAAATGCCGCGCTCCAGCGTGCGGGCCAGATTCTGCCAATAATCCAGATCCTTATAGGTATAGGACCGATCTTTGGGATGTGCCCACAGGCCCGGCGATTGATGCCCAACGCAATTCATGTCGAAGGCATTGAAATGGATCGTTCTGGTCATCGGTCCTGTCCCTTGTTGCACCCGTGCAGCATCGCAGATCAGACTGATGATTGAAGTTATTCTATATTTTTTATAAGCTATTTTGGAGCAGGTTTTTGCGCGAAGCCTCTGGCGTGGCGAAAAACATGTCCGACGCCAGCAAAAATCCCATCGATTTGTGGGGGACATTCTTATGGCTGCCCGAAAATGCTTTTCCAACACGGCCCGTCGCGCATTGTCTATAATCTATGTGGATTATTGATCAGATACATCCCAAAAGAGCAAAAACCGCTGGAAACACCGCTTTTGTCTCTTATGATGTCCGCTGATTGGGGCTCGCTTGCGGGCGCGCGCATCGTCAACGCACGCCCATAAAATGTCCCCGCTCCCATAAAATGCCCCACTCCCATAAAACGAATGAGAACATGGCTCCAGCAAAACAGATTCTCCTGAACGCCTTCACCATGAACTGCGTGGGGCATATCAATCACGGGCTTTGGGCCCATCCGCGTGACCGCTCGCAGGATTACACATCCCTGCGCTCCTGGACCGACCTTGCCCGCACATTGGAGCGCGGGTTGTTTGATGGCCTGTTTCTGGCCGATATTGTCGGGGTCTATGATATTTACCAGAGCAGCGTGGACCTGACCCTGCGGGAGTCCATCCAGCTTCCGGTCAATGATCCCATGCTGCTGGTGTCGGGCATGGCGGCGGTGACAGAGCATCTCGGCTTTGGCATCACCGTCAACACCAGTGTTGAAGCGCCCTATCCCTTTGCCCGCAAAATCTCGACTTTGGACCACCTGACCTCAGGGCGTATCGGCTGGAACATTGTTACCGGCTATCTGGATAGCGCCGCACGGGCGCTGGGCAAAGCGGGCATGACCGAACACGACACCCGCTATGATCAGGCCGATGATTATATGGAGCTGCTTTACAAGCTCTGGGAGGGCAGTTGGCAGGATGACGCGGTGCGGCGCGACAAACAGGCCCGCATCTATGCTGATCCGGCCAAGGTGCATAAAATCCATCATCACGGCCCCTATTATCAGTCCGAGGGCTATCACCTTTCGGAGCCATCGATTCAGCGCACCCCCGTTCTTTATCAGGCAGGCACCTCTGGCCGAGGCCGCAAATTTGCCGCCCGCCATGCGGAATGCGTATTTATCGGCGCAACCGATAAGGCCGCTGCCCGCAAAACCGCAAAGGCACTGCGCGAAGAGGTGGTTGCGGCTGGGCGCAATGACGATGACATCAAGATTTTTCTGGGCATCACGGTGGTCACAGACAAAAGCCGGGAAGCGGCCGCTGACAAGCTGGCGGACTACCGCCGCTATGCCAGCCCGGAAGCAGGTCTTGCGCATTTTTCTGCCGGAAGCGGTATTGATCTTTCGCGCTATGATCTGGATGATCCGATCCACTAT
>CAJYRE010000443.1 GCA_913776675.1 Rhizobiaceae bacterium | reverse complement strand
CCGGTGCATGACATCATTGCCGAAAAAGCCGTGCTGGATGCCAACGTGGCCTTTGCCACCTTGCTTTACACCGGGCCAAAGGCAGAAGCCTATCTGGCTACCATACGGGGGCTGATTGATGCGCAGGGCATGCAGGGTCTTGCAGGCATAAGCCTATGGAATGACAAGCTGATTGCCCGTTTTATGAGCAGTGACGGCTTTTCCTTGAGAAAATTATTGCTTCCTGTCATTTCGGTCTTGCGTGCGGGCGCAATCGTGCCAAAAGTCTGGAACCTGTAGACGAACGATTTTAAACACAGGATTTGCTGGGGAGCACTCATGAACCTGTCGCCAAGAGAAAAAGACAAATTGCTGATTTCCATGGCTGCCATGGTGGCGCGGCGCAGGCTGGAGCGTGGCGTCAAGCTCAACTATCCTGAAGCGATTGCGCTGATTACCGATTTTGTCGTGGAAGGTGCGCGTGATGGCCGGGCCGTGTCGGAGCTGATGGAAGCAGGCGCGCATGTCATTACCCGTGATCAGGTCATGGAGGGTATTGCCGAGATGATCCATGATGTGCAGGTGGAAGCCACATTCCCGGATGGCACCAAGCTCGTGACCGTTCACGAACCGATCCGCTAAACCATGCTGGCGCTTCGACCCAATTGCGAATGCTGCGATCGTGACCTGCCACCAGACAGTCGGGATGCGCTGATGTGCAGCTTCGAATGCACCTTTTGCAGCGATTGCGCCAATGATCGTCTGGGTGGCTTTTGCCCCAATTGCGGCGGAGAACTGGTGCGCAGGCCCATTCGCCCGGCGGGTAAACTGATCAACAATCCGCCATCCACTGTTCGTATTTTCAAGCCTGAAGGCTGTGCGCCTTCCAAAGCCACCTGATCCATGGGGAGAGCATCATGAAACCCGGTGAAATCATTGCCGCCAGTGGCGAGATCGAACTGAATGCTGGTCTGCCGACCGTGACCATTGAGGTTGAAAATTCCGGCAACCGTCCGGTGCAGGTGGGTAGCCACTATCATTTTTATGAGAGCAATGCGGGCCTGTTGTTCGACCGCGACAAGGTGCGCGGCATGCGGCTGGATATTCCGGCGGGCACGGCGGTGCGGTTTGAGCCGGGCCAGAAGCGCGAAGTCACGCTGGTGCCTTTGGCGGGTCAGCGCGAGGTTTACGGCTTCCGCCAGAAAGTGATGGGCAAGCTATGAAGCCGGTTGTTTTGGCGCTGGCACTTGTTGTGGGCAGCATGAGCTTTGATCTGGCCTATGCCATTGGCCCTGTGCCGAAGGCAGACAACGGGGCGGACTGCGACAATGCCCAGACGCAGAGCGAGATGAATGCGTGCGCCAGCGATGATTTTGATCGCGCCGACAAGGCCCTGAATGCCCAATGGAAGCTGACGCGCAAAGCCATGGTTGATATGGATGCCAATCTGGAAGCGGATCAGAAAGGAGCAGAAAAGGCGCTGCTCAAAGGTCAGCGCGCCTGGATTGAATACCGCGATGGTCAATGCGAAGCCGAGGGCTTTTCCGTGCGCGGTGGTACGATGGAGCCCATGATGGTGGATTCGTGCAAGGCCCATCTCACAGACTTGCGCACCAAAGAGCTGAAAGCGCTGGCCGAGCAGCAATGACGAGATCGAGATAGCAACCGATGACACGCACGATCATGATTGTGGGCAATGGCGAGATCGGGCAGGATGTTGTGCCGCAGATTGATCGCGCTGATATGGTGATCCGCTTCAATGGTTCGCGCAATTTTGCCACTGTGGGTGGCCGCACTGATGTGGTGGCCGTGTGCAACACGGGGCGTCCGGCCAAGGCGATGCTGGAGGATGCGGTGTGGCGCGACAGTGTGCCGGTGCGCGATTGCGCCATGATCTGGTCGGTGCGCGATCCGCAAAAATATCAGCAGATCAAGCCGGATGTGCTGGCGAATTATCCTGATCTTGTTGACTTTTTCGATGATTATACCGAGGCGTTTGAAGCGTTTGCATTCTCCAGAGACAAGACGCATGTGGTGTTGCCTGCCGCGCTGCATGATGCCGTTGATACGGCGCTTGCCGCTTTCCAGCCCGCGCCTTATGTGGTGCCATCTTCCGGTTTGATGGTGATGGCATATGTGTTGAATGACCCGGCTTATGCCGGAGATAACATTGCCTTTGCCGGATTTTCGCATCAGGGGTGGGATGGCCATCCCTTTGAGGCCGAACGGCAACTGGTGGATGCCTATGTGGTGGCCGGGCGTTTGACGCGCCTTGGCACTCTTCTTGCTTGATGTCTGTACCGTTTGAATTTTCTGCTGCCTGATTGAAGGAGTCTGACCGTGTCCTATAAGATGTCCCGCGCTGCCTATGCCAGCATGTTTGGTCCGACCACCGGCGATAAGGTGCGACTGGCCGATACGGAATTGTTTATCGAGGTGGAAAAAGACTTCACCCATTACGGCGACGAAGTGAAATTCGGCGGCGGCAAGGTTATCCGTGATGGCATGGGCCAGAGTCAGGTGACCCGCGCCAATGGTGCGGTGGATACCGTCATCACCAACGCGCTGATTGTTGATCACTGGGGCATTGTCAAAGCCGATATTGGCCTGAAGGACGGGCGTATCGTTGCCATTGGCAAGGCAGGCAACCCCGATACCCAGCCGGGTGTGGATATTATTGTTGGGCCGGGCACCGAGGCCATTGCCGGTGAGGGCAAGATTGTCACGGCTGGCGGCATGGACAGCCACATCCACTTCATCTGCCCGCAGCAGATTGAAGAAGCGCTGATGAGCGGCATCACCTGCATGCTGGGCGGTGGCACAGGCCCGGCCCATGGCACGTTGGCCACCACCTGCACACCCGGCCCATGGCATATTGCCCGGATGATTGAGGCTGCCGATGCCTTCCCGATGAATCTGGCCTTCGCAGGCAAGGGCAATGCCTCGTTGCCTGGGGCGCTTGAGGAAATGGTACTGGGCGGCGCATCCTCGCTGAAATTGCATGAAGATTGGGGCACAACGCCCGCTGCCATCGATTGCTGCCTGAGTGTGGCGGATCAATACGATGTGCAGGTGATGATCCACACCGATACGCTGAATGAGAGCGGCTTTGTGGAGGACTCGGTGGGTGCCATCAAGGGCCGCACCATCCACGCCTTCCACACGGAAGGGGCGGGCGGTGGCCATGCGCCAGATATTATCAAGATCTGCGGCCAGCCGAATGTCATTCCATCCTCCACCAATCCGACCCGGCCTTACACCATCAATACGCTGGCCGAGCATTTGGACATGCTGATGGTTTGTCATCACCTCAGCCCGTCGATCCCCGAAGATATTGCCTTTGCCGAAAGCCGTATTCGCAAGGAAACCATTGCCGCCGAAGATATTTTGCACGACATCGGCGCGTTTTCGATCATTTCCTCCGACAGTCAGGCCATGGGCCGTGTCGGCGAAGTGGCGATCCGCACCTGGCAGACGGCCGATAAGATGAAGCGCCAGCGCGGCCGTTTGCCATCGGAAACCGGCGAAAACGACAATATGCGCGTCAAGCGCTACATTGCCAAATACACCATCAACCCGGCCATTGCCCATGGTTTGAGCCATGAGATTGGCTCGATTGAAATCGGCAAACGTGCCGATCTGGTGATCTGGAACCCGGCTTTCTTTGGCGTCAAGCCGGATATGGTGCTGCTGGGTGGCTCGATTGCGGCAGCCCCGATGGGGGATCCGAATGCCTCGATCCCGACGCCGCAGCCGGTGCATTATCGCCCGATGTTTGGGGCTTACGGCAAGGCGCGCACCAATTCATCCGTGACCTTTGTAAGCCAAGCCTCGCTGGATGCCGGCCTTGCGCAAAAGCTGGGCGTGAGCAAACAATTGCTGGCAGTGAAAAACACCCGTGGCGGCATCTCAAAGAAGTCAATGATCCACAATGATCTGCTGCCGGAGATTTCGGTGGACCCGGAAACCTATGAAGTGCGGGCCGATGGCGAATTGCTGACCTGCGAGCCAGCCACCGTGCTGCCGATGGCGCAGCGCTATTTTCTGTTTTAGAGCATTGACCTGAGAAACGTGTGTCGCGGTTTTCCGTCCGCAAATGCGTAGAAATAAAGAATTAGAGCAGGCATCCATGCCGGATGTCTGCTCTTCAAGTCTTGTCACGCAATCGTACCAAAGAATTGTCGACGGAATCATCAACGGATGCTGTTATGGGCCCGTGGCGCTGGCCCATAACGGCGGTTGGCGCGCAACCCTTCCAATGCATCCACGTAATACTCATCCCAAAACCGTGTTGCATCTTTTGAGCAGAACATCGATTTGGCCGTGGCATAGGCCGCTTGTCGCATGGCTTTATAGCGGTTCTGGTCTTCCATGATGGTGACGATCTCGCGCAAACTTTCCTGTGCCATGCGCTCCACTTCGCGGGCATGAACGTGCGCAAAATCGGCTGTGCTGCGGTCGTCGGCAATGTGTTTCCATTCGCCGATCTCTGTGGTTTCCATGGGCAATAGCACGCCGTTTTTCTGGTGCTTGATGAATTCCGGCAAGGCCCCCTGTGCGGTGCCAATCACCGGCACATAATTGGCCTCGGATTCAATGACGCTATAACCAAACGTATCGCAGAAGGTGGTCAGCAGTGAGAAATGGGCTTTGCGCACAATCTCCAGCACCTGATCGTTGGGAATATTTTGCAGATGCCGAACATTGGGCAGTGACAGCAGCTTCTGATAGCGATCAAAATAGCCGGGCTTCAGTGGGTCGGTCCATGAGGCGGCCCCCACTTCAACGGTGGAGATAATGTCCACTTCCAGCGGAATGCCCTGTTCCAGCGCCAGTTCCGCCATGCGCGCACCCACGCATCCGCCTTTGCGGGCAAAATGATTGCCAACAAACACCACCCGGATGGGATATTGACCTTGCTCATCATAGGTATCAGCGCGATCTTCAATGACCATATTGGGATAGCGCAGAAACAATTTCTGCTCCAGACGGTCAAAATCCCTGTGGCCTTGATGGGATTGCAGGAAAATGCGCCGGGCGTGTTCGGAAATGGCCCCAATGCCCAGACAGCGTTTGCTGAGCAATTGCCGCATCATGAAAGCATAGAGGGCGGATGATTCGATGCCAAAGCCACGTGGCATGTGCGATTCAAACGAAATGACAAATGGCGTTGTGCCAAGCGGAATCCGATTGAAGGCGTGAATGAGATCGAACCTGCGCAACGGCAAGGGCGCCAGAACAGTAATGCCCTCCAGCTTCGGAGAAATATAGTTCATCGGCACAAAATTGCGTGTTTCGATGCTGTGCCGGGTGTGGCGGGGCGAATTGAACCGCCATGGATAACGTGTGGGAGCCAGCACCGACAGCTTAGGCCGTGCGGTCTGCTTCTCATTGTCTCTGCTGGCCGGAGCGGTGGTCAACGTCGTGTCTCTCACTCTCATCGGCTGGAGCCGCAGGAATTTGTTTGGTTCAGCCTTGGTCACTGTCTTCCCTCCGACTTTGATGTTGAGGACAACATGTCTTTGAGCAGGGATACACTCAAAGATGGATTCCAATGGACGATCACGACAACTTTATGGTTATAGATTTATTATGTGTTTTTTATAAAGCACATAATAATAAAATTTTGCAATCCATTCAGGTTTTATTCATTGCTGAATAACCTAAGGGTGTTTGCTTTTCTGTGACCAAGGTTAATGCACGATTTTGGCCGTTTTTGAAGCAGAATATTGTTTTTATCGAATGGATTGCTGGCCATTTTTGGGGCTATGTTTGAAGTAACCTGTGTTGTTTGGCATGGGGTGAAGGGCATGCGTCTCTCCGTTGGAGTTCATTGTATAGGCGCGGGCGTTGATAATTCAACGACGCCAAGGCTTGCGTTTTTT
>CAJYRE010000442.1 GCA_913776675.1 Rhizobiaceae bacterium | reverse complement strand
GTTGGCGCTGACGCCCAGGCTGGTCACTTGCGCTGCTGTCGTGCCAGCTTCAACGCCTTCGGGATGCGGGAAGCTGACGATACCCCAGTTTTTGGAAAGCGACTCACCAGAGGCAACCTTGGCAATCTGGGTGCCGATAAACCATGTGCCCATGGGCAGCATGGCAATTTGCTGATTGAAAAATGGGCCGGAATAATGGGTGTTGGTGGATTTCAATGAGCCATAGGACTGCACCACGCCATCTTTTTGCAAGGAAAGGGCGCGCTCATACCAGGGCTTCAGAAAGTCATATTGGCCATCAATCAGCGTGTGTTTGCCATCCTGAATGCCGGGAAGCTCCACCGTCGAGCGCCAGGTGTGCAGATGGGCCCCATACACCTTGTTGGCACCAAATCCGGTGGTCAGTTTTTTGGCTGTGGCATCAAATTGTTTCCACGTCATGTCATTGGTGGGATAGGGCACACCGGCTTTGTCGAACAGATCCTTGTTGTAATAGACAATCCAGAAATCGGTGCGAAACGGCAGGGCATACAATCCACCATTCACCGTCAGCGCCTCAATCAATCCGCCGTAATTTTTGGTATCCTTGGGGGCGGCACCTTCTTTGGACAGATCAACCAGCGCCTTGGTGCTGACCAGTTGCGCATAGCCCGGAATATCCTTCACGGTCACAATGTCGATGTCTTTGGCCCCGCCGGTCAACTGGGTCATCAACATGGTGTTGTAATCTTGTGAGCCGAGATCGGTATGGGTGATTTTGATGCCACGATGCTGCTTTTCATAGGCGCTGATCAGCGGCTGGTAAAACGCCACCTTGTCCCAATCCCACAGCGCCCAATTCAGGGTGATGGTGCTTTGTGCAAAGGCATGTCCCGGCAGCATCATGCTTGTTGCCAGCAATGAGAGTTTTAGAAAATGTCGCATGTGGGTCTCCTCCCCGATGATGTGAATTTATGGATGGGATGCCTCGGTGTGCCGCTGCAAAACCTGATCACTGCCCTTGAGGGCACTGAACGTAACAGCCAATGTGGACAACGAAAAAATAAAGGTTGCTGGCATGAAAATCGATACAGGATAAAACAGGACATGCAGCAGCCAGAGCGCGGCTATAAAGCCGAAAGCGGCCAGAATCGGCCATGGGCGCGTCACTGCGGCCAGCAGTGTCAATCGGGCGCGATTGCCAGCACTCACCTCAGGGCGCTCGACCAGCAGCACGAACAAGTGTGCTGTGAGCAGCCAAGTTACCATCCAGATGGCCGTGCAGAGGGTGGCGGCCGCTGCAAACGCCAGATGGATCACGGCCAATTGGCCATAGATGAAGGCGGCATAGCCAGATACACCCAGCATAACAACACTGACGCCACCCCATGCCGTCGCTGCCGCGCCATAGCGGCGAAATGCTTGCCAGAAGTCCCGCCACAGATAGGTATTTTCATCCCGCACCATGGAGATGCAAATGCGCGTTGCCGCCGCATGCGTGGCGGGAATGGTGATGATGGGCAGGCTAAACACCACAATCAGAAGGTTGAGCTTGAACATGTCCCAGGCTTCGCGCACAACAATCTGACCAAACAGCGCAAGCCCGTGCTTTTTCGGGGCATCCTTCGGGATACCGGGCCCTTCATGTAAAAATCGTGCGCGCAGCCAGTTCATGCCGTGCCTATCTGCCTGCGTGGAATGGCCAGCTCTGTGTCCTTGTCAAACAGATGGGCGGAACTCATATCCACCACCAGATTGATGGCATCGCCGCTGCGCGCTCGGCAGCGGGGCGAAACCTTGGCAATCAGAGTATGCCCATGGCAGATGACATTGAGGTGAACCTCTGATCCCATTGGCTCGGCCAGTTCCACGGTGGTACTCAATGTGGCGACCGCGTTTGCAGCAACATCAACCGGCTGAAATTCATAAAAATTCTCTGGCCGCAGGCCCAGAATAAGCTCGCGCCCTTCATAGGTTTTGAGCCTTTCCGCATCAAAACTTTTGGGCAAAGGCATGTCTTGCCCGCCAAACACGGCCACGTAATCATTGCCGCGCTTTGCCAGCGTCACGGTCAGCATGTTCATTTGCGGTGCGCCAATAAAGCCAGCCACAAACATGTTGATTGGCCTGTCATAGAGGTTTTGCGGCGTATCGACTTGCAAAATTCGGCCATCTTTCATCACCACAATCCGGTCGGCCATGGTCATGGCTTCCACCTGATCGTGGGTGACATAGATGAATGTGGCATCCAGCCGCTTGTGCAATTTGGTAATTTCGGCCCGCATGGTGCCGCGCAGTTTGGCATCAAGGTTGGACAGTGGCTCATCCAGCAGAAACACCGCAGGGTTTCGCACCATGGCGCGGCCCAGCGCCACGCGCTGCCGCTGACCGCCGGAGAGGGCTTTGGGTTTGCGGTTTAGCAAATGCTCAATGTCGAGAATCTTGGCGGCTTCCTTGACCTTCTGATCGATCACATCCTGAGGCGCTTTGCGCAATTGCAGGCCAAAGGCCATGTTTTTATACACCGTCATATGCGGATAAAGCGCATAGTTCTGAAACACCATGGCGATGTCGCGGTCTTTGGAGGGGACATCATTGACCAGTTGATCACCGATCACCAGCTCTCCACCGGAAATCTCTTCCAGCCCTGCAATCATCCGCAAGGTGGTGGATTTGCCGCAACCGGATGGGCCAACCAGAATGATGAATTCCTTGTCTGCGATCTCCAGATCAATGTCATGCACCACTTTCAGCGCGCCAAAAGTCTTGTTGAGTTTCGATAGGGTAATGCCAGCCATCTGCTTCTCCGGTCCCCTTGAATTTGTTCAGGTCTGACTGCTCACCAATAGGTGGACCATGTGCGTGAAAGCCGCGTCAGGGCCTCCATGTAATAATAATCGCCCCACGAGACGCATTCATCGACACCTTCGCCACGGCAGGTGTTGTAAGGGGTCTTTTTCGAATAGGTGCCGTGCAGCACCAAGCCGTTTGACAGTTCAGGGTCTTTGACGGCGTAGTGATCGACCAGACTTTTCATCATCCGCCGCGCCAACAGGCGATAGTCCTCTGCGACATCACCACCGACAAGATCGGCCATTTCCAGCAAGCCGCAGGCCACAATGGAAGCTGAGGAGGAATCCCGCGGCTCATCGCCCTCGGTGAAAATCAGATCCCAATAGGGGATGAGATCGGCTGGCAGGCGCTTGCAATAGAAGGCCAGCAAGCGGTCAAAGGCATCACGATATTCAGGAAGCGGTTCATAGCGATAGGAAAGTGCCATGCCGTAAATGCCCCACGCCTGACCGCGCGCCCAATCGCTATCATCGCGGTAGCCTTGCTTGGTGGCTCCGCGCACCGGGCCGCCCGTGACAGGGTCCATGTAAAATGTGTGATAGGTGGAATCATCCGGGCGGATGGAATGCGCCAATGTGGTGCGCGCATGGATGAGCGCAATGTCGCGGTATTTTGTATCGCCGGTTTCCCGGCTTGCCCAATAGAGAAGCGGCAGATTGAGAAGGCAATCAATGATATAGCGGTGGTTTTCCGGCTGGCCCATCGGACCCCAGGCTTGTAGAAAGCCGCCGATGGGATGGAAACGCTCAATCAACTGATCAGCCGCGAGAATGGCGGCCTTACGACCATCTTCATCGCCCACCAGTTTCCACGCCGCCACACAACTGGGCGAATAGAGAAAGCCCATGTCATGATGGTCGGTCTCAATACGGTTCTCGATGCGATGCAGAAAGCTTTGCACCTGAATTTGCGCCGCATATTGAAAAACTTTATCGCCCGTATGTTCAAACGCCAGCCAAATTTCGCCGGGCCAAAAACCGGCCGTCCATTGGTCATTGGCAACCGCAGAATAGATATTGTTGACGCTGGAGTGGTTTTGCGCCTGATAGGTAAAGGCTGGCAGATTGCGCCGCACCTGTGCAACAGCCTCGTCCAGTGCGGCTTTTACCTCATCATCCGTTATGGCGGGAACAGTCAAATTCTGGGCGAACACACTCATCGTTTCAACCTTTCAAACCGGAATTGGCCACGCCTTCGACAAAGAAGCGTTGCAGCGCCAGAAACACCACAAGAACGGGAAGGATGGCGACGACGGAGGCGGCCATGATCAACCCATACTCAGCCGAATATTGTGAAATAAACATGCGAAGGCCAATCTGAATGGTCTTCAGCTCGGTGCGGGTCAGATAGATCATCGGCCCGAGAAAATCGTTCCAGGTGTTGACGAAGGTGAAGATCGTCAGGGTCGAAAGAGCCGGCTTGGACAGCGGCAGCATGATCTTGGCCCAGATCTGGTATTCATTCATGCCATCAATGCGGGCGGCCTCGCACAATTCATCGGGAATCGACATGTAGAACTGCCGCATCAGAAACACGCCAAAGGCGTTGAAGGCTTGCAGGCAGATCAGCGCCAAGTGGGTGTTGTTGAGGCCAAATTCGCGCATCAACAAAAATTGCGGCACCATATACACCTGCCATGGCATGGCGATGGTGGCGATATAGCCCAGAAACAACAGGTTTTTGTAGGGAAAATGCAGTTTGGCAAAGGCATAGGCCGCAAAACTGGAGGTGAAAAGCTGCAAAAGCGTGACGATAATGGTCAGTTTTGAGGTGTTATAGACAAACAGTGCCAAGGGAATTTTCGTCCATATATCAATGTAATTCTGCCATCGCGGATGGGGCGGAATCCAGACAATGGGAAAGGCGAACACATCCCGGTTGAGCTTCAGCGACGCCGAAAGCATCCATGCAAAGGGCAGCAGCATCAGAACCGTGATGGCAATGATGGTGACATAGAGCATGATGGTTCTCGGCTTGATTTTGACCCCAAGGATTTTCATCACAGCCTCCTCTCAATCTTCACGCAGATAACGAAACTGCACGACGGTGATGATCAGAACCATGAAGAACAACACCAGCGCCACCATGCTGGAATAGCCCAGATCCCAGGAAATAAAGGCTTCGTTGTAGATGTGATAGACCAGCACGAGCGTCGATGTGCCCGGTCCGCCTTGGGTGATCATGAAAATCTGATCAAACACCTTGAAGGATTGAATGGTCAGCATCACCGAGACGAAAAACGTGGTGGGAGCCAATTGCGGCACGGTGATATGCCAGAATTTCTGCCACGACGTTGCG
>CAJYRE010000441.1 GCA_913776675.1 Rhizobiaceae bacterium | reverse complement strand
CCGAGAATGTCCACCTCAAACGTGCAAAGCTGGTCACGCTCATTGGGGTTCTGCAGCGCATCAGGCTGGTTGGTGCGCAGCCAGTACATCACCGCCGCCATCAGCAGGTTTTGATCGCCGGTGAAGTCCGTAACGATGACGTTAAGCGTGTAGCGGTATTCCCATGACAGTGACGCGGCGGCAGTCCCGACTGATGCCCCTTTGTCTACGAACAGGTGAAACCTGTCAGGGTTCTGCTGCAGGTAAGGGATGGCGCTGTTAAGGGTTTCGCGTAAGGACTGCGGCTTGTTCATCGTCTTTTTCCTGGCAGGTTACTATGGTGTCCACCTTGTCGGCGCATGGTCAGGGCAACGCCGCCAGCCAGCAGCAACTGCATCAATTCACGGCGGGTTGCTCCGCGGCGAATGGCATTTTCAACCATCGCATCGTCAGCCTTTGTCCAGCTTTGCGTATGTGTATCTGTCATGACGTTCCCCTTTTATGGATGGTGGTGACGTATCGCGCTCCGGCTTGTATCTCCGGTAACGCAAGATGCTCTGTCGTGTGCCAGCATGGCTTTGAGCACCGGCAAGAGTGAATTTCGGCATGAGATCAGGATGATGTCTCATGACCGAGATTAGCGCAGTTTGTTTTCTCCCAGCAAACCAAGTGTTACAGGACTCATGGGCCGTTTTTTTCTGAATGATGAACCTTAGACAGCAGATAATTCTGAATCTGTGCCTGACGCGCTATTTTGCAGGATCGTTGATCAATGATCATGCCATGGCACCCCTGACGTCCGGGTCTGCCAGTGTCTGATCCAGCGTCTTTCGGGTGCGTTCGACAATGGCGTCGATGTCGTTTTCGGTGCAGCACAGCGGGGGGGCATACCCCAGAATACCATTGGCAAAGGCGCGGATAACAAGGCCGTTGCTCCATGCACGTTCAAACACCCGAATGGCCGGTGTCGCAGCAGCGGGTAGGGGCGTTTTCTTTTCCTTGTCCACCACCATTTCAATGGCTGCCAACATGCCGCGACCGCGCACATCGCCCACCAGCGGGTGATCTTTCAGGCTGTGCAGTCCAGCCAGCAGACGGGCACCCATCTTGCGGCCATTGTCCAGCAGGCCATCTTCGTAAAGCTTGAGGACAGCCAGACCAACAGCGGCACTGACCGGGTGGGCCGAATAGGTATAGCCATGACCAATGGCGCTTGGGCCCGCGCCATCAGCAATGGTGTTGTAGATTTTATCAGACAGGAACACCGCCCCCATCGGCACATAGCCGGAGGTCAGGCCCTTGGCGGTGGTCATCAGATCTGGCACCACGCCATCGTCGACGCAGGCAAACAGGGGGCCGGTGCGGCCAAAGCCAGTGATGACTTCATCGGCCACAAACAGAATATCCAGCTCGGTGCAGACATCGCGCATGGCTTTCAGCCAGCCATCGGGCGGCACAAGCACACCACCAGAACCTTGAATGGGTTCAACATAGAATGCTGCCACGCGCTCGGCACCCAATTCATTGACCTTGCCCCGCAAGGCGGCAACGGAGGCGGCAATAATGGCTGCCGGATCATTGCCCACCGGATTGCGATAGGCATAGTGTGACGGAATTTTATGCTGCCAATCAAACGGCAGGCCAAAGCCTGCATGAAACAGCGGCAGGGCGGTGAGGCCTGCGCCGACTGTGGAGGAGCCATGATAGCCCTGTTCCACCGAGATGAACTGGTCCTTCTGCGGCGTGCCCTTGCAATGGTAATAATAGCGGATGAAGCGAATGGTGCTGTCCACCGCATCCGAGCCGCCCAGCGTGAAATAAACATGGTTGAGATCGCCGGGTGCGCGATCTGCAAGTTCAGCCGCCAGCCGGATGGCAGGTTCCGAGCCGAGGCTGAAATAGCCCGTGGCATAAGGCAATTCACGCAATTGTTTGGTTGCCGCTTCAATGATGCTTTCCTGACCATAGCCCGCATTGACGCACCACAGGCCAGCAAAACCATCCACCAATTGATGCCCGTTGGCATCGGTCACGGTGGCACCCTTTGCCGATTTCAAAACCCGCACACCGGCTTTTTCGTGGCCGCGATAGGAGGCAACCGGATGCACCAGATGGGCCCGGTCCAGTTCAATCAGGGAATTGCTCAACATTTGTGTTGCTCCAAAAAATCAGCCAAGGGCCTGGCTTGCCAATACATAGGTTTTGACAGAAGCGGTTTCAGGGGTGTCCGCTTGCGCTGCAACGCGCCGCATGGGCACACCGCCCCCCACGTGCATAAGTCCGTGCTGGGTAAGCCATGGGCCAAGGCCGGTTGCAACCGTGCTATCAACACGCAAAAATGCGCCTGCCGCCGCGAAGGCAAAGGATAAAAGCGCTTTTGCATCCGCTTGATTGGCTGCCACAACTGGTCCTGCCACCTCGCCACGGCCAAAGGGGCGCAAAGCGATAAAACCAGTGATGGTGCCCGCATCCCGAAGAACGGCGAATTTGCCTGTTTGCGCCAGCATGCGAAGCAGGTTTCGCCGATCGGCACCAAAGGCTGTTGTATCAAGAGCCGCCAGGTCTTCCAGTACATCCTGTTCCGCCCATGTGACCGCAGATGTATCGAGCCCTTGTTTTTGAACAAAACCCTGATGCTGGATGACTTCTCCGCCAGCCACAAAGCCAAGCTTTTCATAGAGTGGCAGGCCGTCTCGTGTTGCCACCAGGCGGCACTCGCGGCCTTCTGACGCTTTCAGGGCGGCATTCATCAATTGACGGCCCAGTCCACGACCGCGCATGGCCTCATCCACGATGACCATGTTGATCGTGACGCAGGTTTGGCCGTAAAGGGTAGCCATCGCGGTTCCCACCACGCGGTCTCCTTCCAACGCCACAAAGCCCTTGCTCAAGGACAGAACAAAGGCCCAATCTTCCTTGCGGTGGGGCCATTGGGCCTGCTGCGACAGCGCAAATGCGCCATCAATATGGTCGGGGCTAAAGGAGACGATGTCAATCTGGCTTGCTTGCATGCCACTGTCCTGAAATCTGTTTTGGTTGGTGTGTTCTTCTCAGTGATAGACCGGTGCGCGAAGAAGATCATCCCGACGATGGCGCGTCCTTGGTATGTTTGGCCGTTCCGATCCATCGCCGCCGCATCTTATGCCGTGCCCCTATCTTTCTGTCGGGTATCAGGGCAGAAGCCTGTGGGTTTTGACACAACTCTCTGCCAAATCGCCCACTGGATACGCAACATTGTGCTTTGAGAAGGGGCAATTGCGGTGAATGGCAGAGGCGACCTCTGCCTATGATGGGAAAGCCCAAACGATAGATTTTGCAAGGATTGAGAAAACCATGGCTCCCTTCCGTCCCAAATACATCACCTTCGATTGCTACGGTACGCTGATCAATTTCCAGATGGCGGAGGCCGCCCGCGATATTTATGGCACCCAACTGGATGCAGCCCATATGGATGAGTTTGTCAAAAACTTCTCGGCCTATCGGCTGGATGAAGTTCTGGGCGATTGGAAGCCTTATGCCGACGTGGTTTACAATGCCATTGAGCGCACCTGTAAACGAAACGGCGTGACCTTCCGCGAGGAGGATGCCAAAACAGTTTATGAGCGCGTGCCCACCTGGGGGCCGCATGCGGATGTGCCCGCCGGGCTTGCCAAGGTGGCCAAGGAAATTCCGCTGGTTATCCTGTCCAACGCGATGAATTCGCAGATCATGTCCAATGTTGAAAAGCTCGGCGCGCCATTTCACGCCGTCTATACGGCAGAGCAGGCGCAATCCTACAAGCCACGCATGAAGGGCTTTGAATATATGTTCGATATGCTCGGCTGCGGGCCTGAAGACATCACCCATGTGTCGTCGTCTTTCAGGTATGATCTGATGACCGCCCATGATCTGGGTATCAAGAACAAGGTCTGGGTCAACCGGGGGCATGAGCCAGCCAACCCCTATTATGGTTATCAGGAAATCGCTGATATTTCCGGTCTGCCCGGCGTGTTTGGTCTGTAAATCATGAAATATCTTTCTTACTGGCACGACACCGCTCCGCAATTTGCCAATGGCATCACCGGCGCAATTGAAGGTGATTTTGATGTTGCCGTGATTGGCGGCGGCTTTACGGGCCTTGCTGCGGCCCGCCAACTGGCACGCGCCGGGGCAAAGGTGATCGTGCTGGAGGGGCAGCGCATCGGTTGGGGTGCCTCTGGCCGCAATGGCGGGCACCTCAACAACGGTCTGGCCCATAGTTATCTGGGGGCCAAGGCCGAACTGGGCAAGGAGAGAGCGATTGCGCTTTATCAGGCGCTCGACAGTTCGATCGATACCATCGAGGCATTGATTGCCGAAGAAGGGATTGATTGCAATTTTCGCCGCGCCGGAAAACTGAAACTGGCCTCCAAACCCCAGCATTTCCAAGGGCTCGCCCGCAACTTTGAAGCCCTGCATGCCGAGGTTGATCCCGAGACGGCACTTCTGTCGGCAGTGGATCTAAAAAATGAGGTCGGCTCACCTTTTTATGGGGCGATGCTGTCCAAGAAAAGCGCCATGATGCATATGGGCCGCTATGTGGTGGGTCTTGCGCAAGCAGCCGATCGCCATGGTGCGGTGATTGCCGAGCAGGCCTCTGTCACATCCGTTGAAAAGAAGGGCGATCGTCATCGTCTGACCACAGCGCGAGGCCGCGTGACGGCCAAGGATGTGCTGGTGGCCACTGGGGCTTACACCACGGCCAATTTCAGCTTTTTCCGCCGCCGGATTATTGCGGTGGGCAGTTTTCTGATTGCCACACGACCTTTGTCGGATGCGGAAGTGGCCAGCGTGATGCCCGGCAACCGTACCTGTGTCAACACCATGAACATTGGCAATTACTGGCGGCTCTCACCGGATAATCGGTTGATTTTTGGTGGCCGCGCCCGCTTCTCGGCCACCTCCGATCAACAATCGGATGCCAAAAGCGGCGAAATCCTGCGGCAGTCGCTGGCTAGCATCTTCCCGCAGCTTGCCAAGGTCGAGATTGACTATTGCTGGGGCGGATTGGTGGATATGACTAAGGATCGCTATCCCCGTGCCGGTTATCAGGATGGGCTTTGGTACGCCATGGGCTATTCCGGCCATGGTGCGCAGCTTTCCACGCATCTCGGCATGATTATGGCCGATACCATCATCGGCAAGCCCGATTCCAATCCGCTGAAAGGGCTGGATTGGCCCGCTGTGCCGGGACATTTTGGCAAGCCGTGGTTTTTGCCGCTGGTAGGATTTTATTATAAGATGCTTGATAAGGTTCAGTAACAGGGGGGTGTGGCTTTGTCCGAAATCAACGGAAGAACACGTCTTTATCCCGCTAACATTCTTGCCATTGGTCATACCGACCCCATTGCTTGATATTTTTTGTATTAAAATAGTTTGTATCCTAATCATATTTGTGATATTGATCAGGCATGGAAAAGAATTCAGATCTTCAAAGGGCTCTTACCAGCCAGCTTTTTTCATCGGCGCGCATTTGGCGTAAGCGGATTGATATGGCTTTGGTTGAGCATGGAATTTCAGAAGCTTGTGCGGCTCCTCTGGTATGGATTAGCCGTCTGGGCAATGGGGTGCGGCAAACAGCTTTGGCTGAGCGTATCGGTATTGAGAGTCCATCGCTGGTGCGTTTGCTGGATCAGCTTGAAGCGCTGGGTCTGGTGGTGCGCAAGGATGACCCTTCTGACAGACGAGCCAAGGGGCTTTGGCTGACGGATGCGGGTGTTGCCATGGCGGCCCGTATCGAAACCATGCTGGATGAAGAGCGTGCTCTTTTGCTGCATGATGTGTCCGCTGACGATCTGAAGGCGGCCCTTCGGGTGCTATCGGTCTTTCAGGAGTGCTGCGATAATACACTGGCTCCTTCCGGCAAGAAGGGGTGAGATGATGTTTTACTCATGGAGAAGCTGGGCTTTTTCCGGCAAGGCATTTCTGGCCGGCATGATGGCGCTGTATATCGCCATGGCACTCGATTTGTCGCGGCCCTATTGGGCCTTGTCGGCGGTTTATATCGTGTCCAGTCCATTTTCGGGAGCCACCAAATCCAAAGCGATGTATCGTCTGCTCGGCACGCTTCTTGGGGCCTCGGCAGCCGTTGTATTTGTGCCCCTGTTCGTCAATGCGCCGGAACTGTTATCCTTGGCTGTTGCCCTGTGGACGGGAACATTGCTGTTTCTGTCAATGCTGGATCGCTCTGCACGCAGTTATGTGTTTATGCTGGCAGGCTATACCTTGCCGCTGATCGCTCTGCCGGCTGTGGGAGCGCCAGAGACGATTTTTGACACTGCGTTGGCGCGTTCCGAAGAGATTGCCCTTGGTATCATCTGCGCCAGTGTGGTCAATATGGTGGTGTTCCCGGTCAGCCTCGGGGCGGACTTTGGCGCACGTATCAATGGCTGGCTGGTGGATGCCGGCTCCTGGGCCGGAGAAATTTTGCGGGGTGAGGGCGCATCGCCACGCACACCAGTGAAACGCCAGCAATTGGCTGCTGATGTTGCCAGTCTCGATCTGCTGATCAGTCAGCTCAGCTATGATCATGGCACCCGCGATGTGGTCCGCCTTGCCAGAGAATTGCGGGGCCGTCTTCTGATGTTGTTGCCCACGTTTTCGTCGCTGGCGGATCGCTTGCATGCCGTGCGCTCCGGCTGTGATGCTCTGCCTGCCGATTTGACGGCATTGCTCGATGATGTGGCCGATTGGTTTGGCAAAGCGCAGCAGCCGGATGGACAAGTGAAGGCGCAAGCCTTGTTGGACAAAATTGCTCAACAACAGAAGGTCGATCCACTGGATGGCTGGGATGATCTGGTGTTTTCGGGGCTTTTGAGCCGCCTGAAAGATGTTGTGGTGCTGTGGCGTGATTGTCTTTCCTTGCGCGATCACATTGCCAGGGGGCACTCTGCCCCGATTGAAGATATTGCCATGGAGGCAGGGTCTTTTGCCCATGCATCCCGGCATTTCGATCATGCGCTTCTGGGTCTGAAAGCGGCTATTGTCGTGGCCGGTATTCTGGTGGCCTCTGCCATCTGGATCGTCTCGGGCTGGGATCAGGGCGCGGGCTTTGTTGCCATGGTTTCTGTGGCTTGTTCGTTCTTTGCGGCGCAAGACAGACCCGCGCCGATGATCCGCTTCATGCTGGTCTGGACCACGGTGTCCGTGTTGGCCGCGTTTGTCTATCTGTTTGGCATTCTGCCAGCCATGACCAATTTTGAAATGCTGGTCTTTGCGCTTGCCCCCTTCTTGCTGCTGCTGGGGCTGCAAATGACCAATCCGCAAACGGCGGTGATTGGCATGTTGGTGGCTGTCAATCTGGCATCTGTCATTGCTATTCAGGATCGTTATACGGCGGACATGTCAGGTTTTGTGAATGGCGGAATCGCGACCGTCCTGGGCATTGGTTTTGCCCATGTCTGGATCATGATTGCCCATCCTTTCGGTGCTGAATTGGCGGCGCGGCGCTTGATGATGGCTGGATGGCGTGATCTGGCCGCAACGGCGGCAGGATTGCGTCAGGAAGATGCGACCCGGTTGGTCAGCCGTGTGCTGGATCGTCTTGGTCAATTGGTGCCGCGTCTGGCCGCGCTGGACGAGCGCGAGTTGCAGAATGTTGATGGTTTTGCCGATGTGCGTCTGGCGATCAATGTGGTGACACTTCAGCAAGAGCGGCATGGTTTGTCGCCGGAGAGTGCCGAAAAGGTTTCTCTGGTGCTGTTGGCGGTTGCCGATCATTATCGGCAGCAAGTGAAAGTGTCGCGCAGTCTGGCTCCTGAGGCCGCTTTGTTGTCAGGGATCGATGCCGCATTGCAAGTATTGCTGGCCACGGAGGGTGCCTCAGCCCGGCGGGCGATTGATGCGCTGGTTGGTTTGCGCCGGGTATTTTTCCCCCACTCTGGGGCAACGCATTTGCGGTCTATGCCGCCGTCTCCAGCATTTTCTCTTGCGGCGGAGTAGAGTTCATGCCTATCGCTTTCGATATTTATGGCGTTTACGTGCCACGCCTTCTGGGTCTCATGCTGATCACGTTCTTTATCAGCATTCTTGTTCGCAAAGGGCTAAGCTGGATGCGGTTTTACACGCTTGTCTGGCATAGAGGTCTGTTTGACATCGCCCTTTATGTTATTCTTCTTGGAGGCGTTTCCTCCTTAACGCATTGGTTTTTCTCATGAATGGATTGAAAACAATCGGACGGGTCTGCGTCACGCTGGTTGTTGTTATTGCAGCGCTGTTTGTTGGCCGTCATCTCTGGACCTATTATATGGAGGAGCCTTGGACCCGTGATGCCCGCATCCGGGCGGATGTGGTGGCCATTGCCCCGGATGTGACAGGTCTTGTCAGCGATGTGTTGGTCAAGGACAATCAGGTGGTCCATAAGGGTGACGTGCTGTTTCGGATAGACCGTCCCCGCTTCGAACTGGCGCTGGCCCAAGCGGAGGCGGCGGTGCTGGAGGCAAAATCAGCGCTTGAGCTGGCCAAATCGGAACGGGAACGCAGTGAACA
>CAJYRE010000440.1 GCA_913776675.1 Rhizobiaceae bacterium | reverse complement strand
CAGAAGGCGCAAAGCATGTTCGAGAGCGGTGCTGCATCAGGTGATCCTTCCAGTATGTTTAGCTTGGCTTGGCTTCTCGAACCACAGGGATTGGAAGCCTCCGCGTACGTCGTAAAAGCGCAACGCTCCCTTTTGCTTTACAAAAAGGCAGGCCAACTCGGCCACGTCGAAGCAAAGCAAAAGTTTGAAGAACTGTCGCAATTTATTCTGATGGCCAAAGAAGCCGAGGCCAGAAAGCTTCAGCAGGACAGGCAAAGTCAAAAGGTTGTTATCGACGCACTCGGCGGAATTTTAGGTAGGATCGGACGATGATCATCGTAAATTGGAACACAAAAATGTCCGTACGTTTTCCTTTCTCACTCATGGCGCTCCTATCTCTCGCCTTGATATGCCAGCCCAGCACACTTGTGGCTCAAGAGCTGCCCGCTCCTCGCCCCTCGGTATCAACACAGCAATGTGCGGAGGAATGGCTGGAGATGAATCAACTCGGACTGGGCGCTAATCCTCACCCTGATGGAAGCTTTGATTTCGTGAGTAGTGCCGAAGAGCAAGTTCAGGTCTCAATGAACAGCATGAATTGGGTGGCGGCCCGGCAGGATGCGTTCGAAAAGGCACGACTAAACGCAATGCGTGAAATGGTGGCTTACTTCAAAGAAGGTGTTCGTAGCAACAATGCGGTAGCGATCATGCTCGAGAGCAATGCTGCAAACAGTTCACCTGATACCTCGATCAATGGGTCCTCAAACGACACCAAATCTGGCAAGACGAAAGCCGACTCACAGTCAGCTGACTTGCCATCGCAATCCGAACGCGCTGAGGGACGTGCCAAACCGACTCTCAACTCTGCTCTAACGCAGCAGATCAACGCGGCATCTGTCGATACACTGGTTGGTGTTGCCGTGGCAAAACAGTGTGAGGGCTTAGCTGAGCAAGATGGAACGGTGACGGGTGGAAAATATTCCGTTTCAGTGACGTTGCTCTGGTCGACCAAGCTGCAGAAAATCGCGCAATCTATGTTCACAGCGTCCGAGCCCACCGTCCCGGATAGTCAGTTGGAGCCCTCGTTTAAAAAACAGTTATCACTCAAGGAGAGATTTGCGATGGCGGCAAAGGCAAAACCTGAATGGATGGCTTATGAACTAGGTGTACGGGTTTACCTAGACGCCGATGGCGAAAATGTTGTTATTGGTTTTGCCGCAGTGCCAGCCACCTCCCTCAGATCGGCTGATGTCAGTCGAGCTGACATCATGGCGAGGAACTATATTGCCGAATTTCAAAGGACTCAGGTTAGTGGTCGCCGCGACGCTGATTCTAAAACCTCTTACAATGAAGGCGGCACCGCCGGAGCTGGCGCATTCTCAGATGGCAGCCGATTTAACGACAAGATCGAAATGACGACACAAGAGAAGCAGCTCACGGGCATTTATCCTCTAGCGACATGGAGGGGGCGGCATCCGGAATCAGATAAAGAGATGGTCGTGGTTGCGCGAGCGTGGAAACGTTCAGCGCAAACGCAGGCGCACACTATTTCCCCTACGCGTGGACAAAGTGCAAATGGGATTTCAGATGCTCAAGCGATAGGAAAAGTCTCTTCGCCAAGAGAGAGCGGAATGAGTATGGGAAAAGGCGATTTTTGATTATCATTTATTGCCAACAGCATCGAACCGAAACGTCGGAACTGGTTTTCGGCTAGAATACAGGTTGCACTTGGTATGCGATATTTGCTCTTCTCGCTCCGCTAGCGTTGGGTGCTGTTGGATCAGCACCTGAAACGGAATAAAAAGCCTTTTTGTTTTCGCCCTCGTAAGGAACGCGCTCACCGCTGAGCAGGGTAGCCGTGGCACCAGACTGGCGATCTATTACGGTTATTTCGAATTGGATTGTTGGTTTAGGATTGGCAGAGAACAGAACAGATTGACCATTCCACGTTTCTGAGACAGGCAGCCAACCCTTCGTTCCCGTCGAGGGAAATATGAATGTATCCTCGCCGACAAAAGCCTTTACTCTAACCCACGCATCTTTGACCGGCGGGGACAGTTCAATTCCTGACACCTCTAACCTACCGCGCATCGGCAGAGATTGAGCCGTGCTTTTAGCAACTGTACTCTGGTTCACAGAATATTTACCTTGCACATATACAAGACCAAAACACAATAAAGCCACCATTAGTGTTACGTAACGCCAATGAAAAAAATCTTTATAAGCAGACCTTACTTTAGATTTATTTATTTTTTGTGTTTTAAATCCGATAATTGTAACAATTGAAGAAAATATACCTATAATCTGACTCGTTTTTTCTAGGATGAATGGCCAATCATTTAAAATTTGCATATTAATTATTTGCCTCGGTCGTGGCTTGATCGAAATTCCTGCATTATATGCAATAATTTTAATTAAAGAAAATGATCGTTGCAATGTTTTCTCCATTTTATGTGCATAATAATGCATTATGGAGTTTGAATAATATAATTTCCTGTAAAGCTGTCGACAAGTCGCCGTCACCTCTTGTCAGACGATCATTTCCACTTGATCCTCTGTGATGTTCTTGGTGCTGACGAACTTATCGCCGATCGAGAGCATCGCCCAATTCCAGTTTTCGGCACGATGCTCTAATGATGATCGATATGCGGCTTGTGAAACACATCGTCCGCCGGCGGGATGGCCTGCCGCTCGATCATCCGGTGAACATGCGGTGGTTTTGAGCCTTTGTGCAACTCCATCAGCCGGTCGGTAATCTGGGCATCCGCCTTGGTGCGGCGGTGATTGTGGCGCACATAATCCACCCATGTCGGGGTATGATAGGTTTCGGTCCAGATGTCCGGGTTTTCCAGATCGCGCATCAAAGCCCAGTTCTGCGCACCATCCCGCAGGCGGATACGGCGGCGCTCCACCATGACTTTCAGGAATTCCGGCACATCCTTGTCATCGATTTCAAAATCGATCTGAATGACAATCGGTCCGCTGCGGGGGCGGATTTCAAGCCGCAGTGGCGGCTCATTGAAGCGGTTCAGCGGGTTAAGGTCCAGCGTGGCAAAGGCTGGCATGGGGAGAAG
>CAJYRE010000439.1 GCA_913776675.1 Rhizobiaceae bacterium | reverse complement strand
GCCCTGCAAACGGGCTTATGGCATGTTGCGCCGGACGGGACGGAGCTGGAACGGCTCGCGCCGCCCAAAGAGCCCGTTTACAAACCAGCGGACATTCGCTTCACCTACAATGAATTCCTTGCCTTTGACCGCGCCTGGCAAAAATGGTTCGAAGCGCAGAAGATTGAACCCCTGCGCATCACCTATGATGCCTTGTCCGCCGACCCTCTCGCCACCTTGCAAGACGTGCTGTCTGCGCTGGGACTGGATCCCGCAAAAGCGCGCGGCATCACCCCCGGCGTGGCCAAACTGGCCGACGCCACCAATCAGGATTGGGCCAGACGGTTTCGGGACGAATTGCATGAAAATGCATGAAGCCTGTCCCTGCGACAGGATTTAAGCAATATCCTGACCCAAACGATGGATGGCGAGGGCTTGGAACACGGTTGAAACAATGCCCTTGGCATCCAGCCCGGCTTTTTCATACATGATCTCAGGCTTGGCCTGATCCATCCAAATATCAGGCAGGGCAAGGCTTCTGATTTTCAGCCCGTGATCCAGCAAGCCTTCGCTGGCCAGAAAATGCAGAACCTGCGATCCAAAACCGCCAACAGCGCCTTCTTCCACCGTGATCAGCACCTGATGGTTGAGCGCAAGCTGGCGGATCAAATCCTGATCCAGCGGCTTGGCAAAACGAGCATCGGCAACTGTGGTGGACAGGCCCGCGGCATCCAGATCCTCTGCCGCCAGCAGACAGTCTGCCAAACGTGTGCCGAAGGAAAGAAGGGCCACCTTGCTGCCTTCCTTCATCACCCGGCCTTTGCCAATGGCCAGAATCTCGCCGCGCTCCGGCATGGTGACGCCCACCCCCTCGCCACGCGGATAACGGAACGAGATCGGGCCGTCATTATAGGCAGCGGCGGTGCGCACCATGTGTTTCAGCTCGGCTTCATCGGCGGCGGCCATCACCACAAAACCCGGCAGATTGGCAAGGAAACTGGTATCGAACGATCCCGCATGGGTAGGCCCATCAGCCCCGACAAAACCGGCCCGATCAATGGGAAACCGCACAGGCAGCCCCTGAATGGCAACGTCATGCACCACCTGATCATAGCCACGCTGCAGGAACGTGGAATAAAGCGCGCAGAACGGCTTGTAACCCTCCGACGCAAGGCCGGCTGCAAAGGTGACGGCGTGCTGCTCGGCAATGCCGACATCAAAGGTACGCTCCGGAAACACATCATGCAGCTTGTCCAGCCCGGTGCCCGATGGCATGGCGGCGGTGATACCAACGATCTTGTCGTCATGCCGGGCCTCTTGCACCAAGGCATCGGCAAACACGGCTGTGTAGCTCGGTGCATTCGGCTTGGCCTTGGCTTGCGCCCCGGTGATGACATCGAATTTGTTGACGCCGTGATATTTGTCCGCCGCAGCTTCAGCCGGGGCATAGCCCTTGCCCTTTTGCGTCACCACATGGATCAGCACCGGGCCTTTGCTGTTGTCGCGCACATTGCGAAGCACGGGCAAGAGATGATCAAACGAATGACCATCAATCGGGCCAATGTGGTAAAAGCCCATTTCCTCAAACATCGTGCCGCCGGTGACATAGCCCCGCGCATGTTCCACAGCGCGGGTAATGGCGCGGTCAATGTTCTTGCCCAGATAGGCCGTCAGTTTCTTGCCGATTTCGCGCATGCCCATATAGGTGCGGCCAGAAGCAAGACGCGCCAGATAGGCGCTCATGGCTCCGGTGGGCGGCGCAATCGACATGTCATTGTCGTTGAGAATGACAATCAGGCGCGCATCCAGCGCACCGGCATTGTTCAGCGCTTCAAAAGCCATGCCAGCAGACATCGCCCCATCGCCAATCACGGCAATGACATTGCGATCGGTCTTGCCAAGATCCGCCGCCACCGCCATGCCAAGACCGGCCGAAATCGAGGTGGAAGAGTGGGCCGCCCCAAAGGGATCGTACTCACTCTCGGCCCGTTTGGTGAAGCCTGACAGCCCGTTTTCCTGACGCAAGGTACGGATACGGTCGCGGCGGCCTGTGATGATCTTGTGGGGATAGCATTGATGGCCGACATCAAAAATCAGCCGGTCTTCAGGGGTGTTGAATACCTTGTGGATGGCAAGGGTCAATTCCACCACACCCAAGCCTGCGCCGAGATGCCCGCCGGTCACTGAAACAGCATCAATCATTTCGTCGCGCAATTCGCGCGCCAATTGCGGAAGATCCTTGTCGTCGATCTGACGCAGATCAGACGGCAGGTTCACTTGATCGAGCAAGGGTGTATTCAGCTTGGGTGTCACAGGCTCCAGCCTCTTTTGTATGTCATTGCGCGGCAACTCTCTGCGGTGTCATGCATGTCAACATGGCCAAAGCAGAGAGGTTTGGCGGTTATGAGGCGATATTTCAACCACCCTTCACCTGCCATTATATAGGGTTTAAATGGCGGACAGCAAAGAGTGAAACACCGTCTTGTTGCTTTGAAGCCCATCAAGCTTTGCGTTCTCCACTTCTGTTTCGGGTTTCGCTCGCGCTTGAGCGCTCTTTTCATCATCAGACAAAACTCCCCTCACCCGTGCATCCTGACCGGGAAGAATGCACTCTCACACATGTGATTTGACAAATGTAAGCTTCTACATAATAAGTATCCTAACTATATGGGCGCTTATAATGTGGGGAAGCCTCGGTGACAATCAAACCAACGCTTGGCTTTTTGCTGCATGATGTGTCCCGGCTGTTGCGCAAGCGGTTTGAGCAGCGCGCCAAGGATATTGGTTTGACCCGCAGCCAATGGCAGACGCTGGCCTACTTGTCGCGCTGCGAGGGCACCAAGCAGGCCGGACTGGCGGATCAAATGGAAATCGAACCAATCACCCTGGCGCGCGTGGTGGACAAGCTCTGCGAGCGCGGTCTGGTCGAGCGCCGCACCGATGCCCGTGACCGGCGCATCAAGCGGCTGTTTTTAACCGATGTGTCGCGTTCGCTGCTGGATGAAATGCGCATCATCGGCGAGGCCACGCGCATGGATGCGCTGCAAGGGGTTTCCGACGCCGACCGCACACGCCTTTTTGACATTCTGGATACGATGAAAACCAACCTTTTAGGGGCCTGCCGATCTTCGGCTTGCGAATGACGATGTCTGACAATCTATTGCTGCGCAACAAAAGCGATAACACAACAAACGACAATGCACCGGCTGGAGACGCTGGGCAGGATCATCCAGCCGCAGCAGCGACGCCCGGCACCAAGCCGCCGCGTTCAAAACGCGCTCGGGTGCGTCTGGTTTTGTTTGCGCTTGTGCCTGCGGCGCTGGTGGCAGGTGGCTATGTCTATTCCACTGGCGGTGCCATCATGACCACGGACAATGCTTACATTGGGGCCGATATGGTGGGCGTGACCACAGATGTTTCCGGGCTGGTGAAGTCTGTTGATGTGGAAGAAGGTGAGGCTGTCAAAGCAGGGCAGATTTTGTTTACGCTGGACTCGCGCTCCTATGAGATTGCCGTGCAGGGCGATCAGGCCAAGCTGGGTGCGGCCAGAGACCAGATTTTGAATCTTCAGGCCAGCTACAAGCAAAGTCTTGCGCAATTGAATCAGGCCAAGGCAGATTTGCCCTACTATCAAAACAACTATGATCGTCAGCAGCGCCTGCAAAACACCTCGGCGTCCACCCAGGCCAATCTGGATGATGCCCACCATGCGCTGGTTGCCGCACAGCAAAAGGTGGATGTGGCGCAGGCAGCCGTGAATGTTGCCCTTGCGCAATTGGGGGGCAATGTCGATGCCCCTGTGGAAAGCTATCCGGCCTATATTGAAGCGAAGGCCGCACTGGATGATGCCCTGCGGCAGCTTGATCACACCACGGTGCGCGCACCCTTCAGCGGCATTGTCACGAAAGTCAGCAGTTTACAGGTGGGAAGCTATATGACGGCTTCGCAGGCCGGTTTTGAGCTTGTTTCGACCGATCCCATGTGGATTGACGTGACACCGAAAGAAACAGAACTGACCTATGTGCGTCCGGGTCAAGATGCCACCATCACCGTTGATACCTATCCCGGTGTCGAATGGCATGGCAAGGTGAGCAGCATCAGCCCGGCGTCTGCCGCCAGCTTCTCCTTGCTGCCAGCCCAGAACACATCCGGCAACTGGGTCAAGGTGGTGCAGCGCATTCCCATGCGGGTGTCCATTACCGATATTGCCGATAAACCGCCGCTGCGTGTTGGCATGAGTACGGAAGTATCGATCAACACAGGGCATGTGCGCGGCTTGCCGAGTTTTCTGACCGATCTGCTGGGTAGCAAAAGCACAGAATCGCATGAGGCGGGCAAATGAGCACGCAAGCGCAGGGTCAACCGGTTGTTGCCAATCGTGGCGCGATCACCGCCTGCGTCATTCTGGCGGTGATCATGCAGGCACTGGATACCACCATTGCCAATGTGGCACTGCCCTATATTCAGGGCAGTGTCTCGGCCAGTTCAGACCAGATCAACTGGGTGTTGACCTCCTATATTGTCGCTGCCGCCATCATGACGCCGCCATCTGGCTTTCTCTCCGCCCGGTTCGGGCGCAAGCGAGTGCTGCTGGTGGCCATCTTCGGCTTCGTTCTGGCATCCGTTCTCTGCGGATTGGCGCAGTCTCTGGTTCAGATCGTCGGCTTTCGTCTGATGCAAGGCTTTTTTGGTGCAGCACTCGTGCCGCTGTCCCAGGGTATTTTGCTGGATATATACTCGCTGGAAGAGCGCGGCTCGGCCATGGCACTGTTTGGCGTATCCGTCATGGTGGGGCCCGTTTTGGGGCCGATTATGGGCGGCTGGCTGACAGACCACCTGAGCTGGCGCTGGGTGTTTTACATCAACGTTCCCATTGGCATTCTGGCCTTTGTCGGCATCACCGTGTTTGTGGCAGAAACCAAAGTGGATAACCGTGCCCGGCTGGATTGGTTCGGGTTTGGCATGACCAGTCTGTTTATTGCCGCGCTGCAATTGTTTCTGGATCGCGGCGAGCAACTGGACTGGTTCTCCTCCGGTGAAATCATCATTGAAGCTCTGGTGTGCGGTACGGCATTTTACCTGCTGTTGGTACACATGTTCACCTCTGACAAGCCGTTTATCAACCCAAGGCTGTTCAAGGATCGCAATTTCGCCGTCTGCTTCATGTTCATCTTTGTGGTTGGCGTGACCTATCTGGCATCACTGGCCTTGATGACACCCTTTCTTCAAACCTTGATGCAGTATCCGGTGGTGACAGCCGGGATTGTGATGGGGCCGCGGGGACTGGGCACCATGCTGTGCATGTTCATTGTTGGCCGCTTGATTGGCAAAGTGGATACCCGCTTTCTTCTGGCAACCGGTCTGGGCGTTACGGCCTGGGCCATGTATGACATGACCGGCTGGACCGACAGTGTTTCGCAGTGGACCATTATC
>CAJYRE010000438.1 GCA_913776675.1 Rhizobiaceae bacterium | reverse complement strand
TGACGGGCATGATAACCTCCTGAAAGCGAGGCCGCGACGCCATGCCGCAAACCTATTCCTCTTGTTTTGCACCGGCTGTTGATGCAAATCAATGGGATTGCAAGAGGATTGACCAATGACAATTGCCAGCACCGTATCTGCGTCATCGCCATCATCTGTGTCCGTTCAGCTTCGCAATCGCCGTGCCATTCGCATATGGTTGGGGGTTGTGGTTCTGGCGCTGTTTGCGCTGGTGCTGGTGGGCGGTGCCACGCGGCTCACCAATTCTGGTCTGTCCATCACCGAATGGAAGCCGATTCATGGTGTCATTCCGCCGCTGTCTCTGGAGGAATGGCAGGAAGAATTCAAACTTTACCAGCAGATTCCGCAGTATGAGATCATGAATAAGGGCATGACGCTGGAAGGCTTCAAGTCCATCTACTGGTGGGAATGGGCGCATCGTTTTCTGGCGCGCAGCATTGGTATGATTTTTGCGCTGCCTTTGCTGTTCTTCTGGCTCACGGGCCGGGTGGAAAAGCAATTGCGCCCCAAGTTGCTGGCCATTCTGGCGCTGGGCGGGCTGCAAGGTTTTGTCGGCTGGTGGATGGTGTCTTCCGGGCTGGAAGCGCGCACAGAGGTGAGCCAATACCGTCTGGCAACCCATCTTGTGCTGGCCTGCCTGATCTTTTCATCCTGTGTCTGGGTGATGAGCGGCTTGGGAACGCGCCGGGCCGACGCAGTGCCGAGAGCAAGCTCAAAGCGTGTCGCCGGTGTTCTGATGGGGTTGGTGTTGTTTCAGATTTATTTGGGAGCTTTAGTGGCAGGTTTGCGCGCTGGCCTTAGCTACAACACATGGCCGCTGATGGATGGGGCGCTGGTCCCGAGCGATCTGTTCATCCTGCATCCGACCTGGCTTAACTTTTTTGAAAATGTCAAAACCGTTCAGTTCGTCCATCGCATCGGTGCTTATACCGTGTTTTTCGTGGCCTTGTACCACATGATCACGTCGCTCAGCGCTGCTCCAAAATCACAACACGCCCGGCGGAGCGTGCTGCTGTTCTGGTTGGTGACCTGTCAGGCGGCGATTGGGATCATCACGCTGGTATCGCATGTTGATTTTCACGCCGCGCTCACCCATCAGGGTGTCGCGCTGATCGTGCTGGGCGTTGCCGTGGCCCATTTTCGTGGGCTTTATGGCCCCTATAAATTACCCGAAACGGTAGCCTGAATAGGCTTTGCCCCAGATTGTGCCGTTGAATACCTGCTGGCCTCTATCATTGCCAGCGGCACCGGCGGCCACAAACAGCGGCACCAGGTGATCGTGGTCCGGCACATGACAGGCCAGAGCATCGGGGTTGGTGTGCCAGCTTGCCAGTTGGGCTTCGCGCGCCTGCGCGTCATCCAGGGTGACAGCGGCGGTTAGCCAGTCATCAAAGCGTTTGGCTGTGGCTTCATGGTTGGCATCGCGTTGGCGGAACATGCGCATGTTGTGATAGCTCATGCCCGATGCAATGATCAACACATCCTCGTCGCGCAACTTCGCCAGTGCTTTGCCAAGGGCAAAGTGGCTTTCAGCATCCAGCGTGCTTTTGAGGGAGAGCATCACCAGCGGCACATTGGCATCAGGATAGGCCACCATCATCGGGATGAATACGCCATGATCCAGGCCGCGCTCGGCATCTTCTGCGTTTGCAATGCCTGCTTCGGTCAAAACATCGCGCACATGCTGCGCCAAGGCCGGATCACCTTTGGCGGGATAGACAATCTTATAGGTGTGTTCTGGAAAGCCATAATAATCATAGAGCATGCCCGGTGCCGTTGCCGTGCTGACCGTTGGCACTTCTTCTTTCTCCCAATGGCCGGAAACCATGAGAATGGCTTTTGGTGTGCGGCCCACGTTTGCCGCAAATCCTTTGAGAAAATCCGCCAGCTCATCCCATGGACCATGCCCCGTTTCATCCTTTGGAAAATCCATAAATGGCCATGGTCCACCACCGTGGGGAATGAAATAAACGGGCAGTCGTACAGTGGTCATGGCATGGCTCCTTGTTGTCGTGAAAGGAGCATAACGCGCTTGCACGCAAGGGGCGAGATCTCATTCAGTCTACGAACCGTTCAGCAATGTGCAACAATCTCGGAAAAGTCGTTCGCAAATTGACAACAAAAAGCCCCCGCTGACGTTCAACAGCGGAGGCTTTCGAAGGTTGAGCAACCACGCTTAAGCGGAGAGCATCAGGTCCATGTTCTGGACCGCAGCCCCCGACGCCCCTTTGCCGAGATTATCGAGCAGGGCCACCAGATTGACATGCGCACCGCCGGGGGTACCAAACACGAAGAGTTTCATAGTGTCCTTGCCCACCAGCTCCTCGGCATCGACACGGGCCAGCTTGCTGCTGTCTTCCAGTGGAACAACGGTGACAATGTTCTGGCCTGCATAATGGGCAACCAGTGCGGCATGGATGGTTTCCAGCGATGCACTTTCGCTCAAGTTTTCCAGATGCAGCGGTACCTGCACGATCATGCCTTGCGCAAAGCGGCCAACCGAAGGTGAAAACAACGGAGCGCGCTTCAGCAGTCCATGGATTTGCATTTCCGGCACATGCTTGTGCTTGAGAGTGAGGCCATACAGGAAATTGTTGGCGGTCAGATGCTCTGGATGGTTCTTGTCTTCCATCTGGGCAATCATCTGCTTGCCGCCGCCGGTATAGCCGGAAACCGCGTTTACCGTCACTGGATAGTCATCTGGCAAGATGCCAGCCGCCCGCAGCGGACGGGTGAGGGCAATAGCACCTGTGGGATAGCAGCCCGGATTGGCAACGTAACGGGCAGCGCGAATCTTATCGGCCTGCGCCTTGTCCATTTCGGCAAAGCCATAGGCCCAATCGGGGGCAACACGAAAGGCGGTTGAGGTGTCGATAATCCGCACATTGTTGTTGCCAGCCACCATGGCGACAGCTTCTTTCGAAGCATCATCCGGTAGGCACAAAATCGCAATATCGGCGCTGTTGAGCATATCCTCGCGCATCGCGGCGTTGCGGCGTTCAGCTTCTGGAATAGACAGCCATTCGACATCGCGGCGATCGGCTGTGCGGCTGCGGATTTGCAGGCCGGTGGTGCCGTGTTCGCCATCAATGAAGATCTTCGCTGCCATTTTAGCCTCTCTTTTCAGGGTGTTATCTGCATTTGCGGAATCATTTCGGCAAACACTTGAATCAATCTGTGAAGTTTATCGCGCCAAGCGCTCAGCACGCAGTCCCAGCATATACATGGCCACTGTTGCCCCTGCAATGGCGGTAATATCGGCATGGTCATAGGCTGGTGCCACTTCAACAACATCGGCTCCTCTGATGTCGAGCGGATGAAGGTTTTGCAAAACGGACAGAATTTTTGCGCTCGATGGCCCGCCCGCCACCGGTGTGCCGGTGCCCGGCGCAAAGGCGGGGTCGAGGCAATCGATGTCAAAGGTCAGGTAAGCAGGCTTGCCGGCTGTGTGGTCAAGGATGAGCGCTGCAATCTCTGAGGCGCGCATTTCTTCCACCTGATGGCCATAGACAATACGGATTCCACAATCGTCTGGCGCATGGGTGCGAATGCCGATCTGGATCGAGTGGGCCGGATCAATCAATCCTTCGCGTACCGCACGGCCCACAAAAGAACCGTGGTCAATGCGCTTGCCATCATCAAACCATGTGTCCTGATGGGCATCAAACTGCACCATGGCCAGCGGTCCGTGCTTGGCCACATGGGCTTTCAGCAGGGGCCAGGTGATGAAATGGTCGCCCCCCAGCGTGAGCAGGAAATTGGCCTTTGAGAGAATATGGGCCGCTTCCTTCTCGATGGTCGCGGGTGTGTCCCAATGATTGCCAAAATCCAGCCGACAATCACCGTAATCAATCGTGGGCATGGCGGCAAAGAGATCGCGCTCAAACGGATATTGCGGATCATTATCAAAGATGGCCGAGGCACGGCGAATGGCCTGCGGCCCAAAGCGCGTGCCGGGACGGTTTGAGGTGGCAGCATCAAAGGGAATGCCCCAGACAACTGTATCCACACCCTCAAGCGCCTTGGTGTAGCGTCTGCGCATGAAAGATAAAACACCGGCATAGGTGGGGTCCGTTGCCGCCGAGGTCAGGTCCTGTGCCATAAAGGCGTGATCGATTGTTTTCTCTGCCATGCTCATTTTTCCGTTTTATCGAAGCTATAGGCCCGTTCGACTTTGGCCACTTTCACCTCATAATGGCTGTACCATTGTGCGCGACCTTGGCTTTGTGCTGCGAGATGGTCAACCACTTTCTTCCACGCCCGGATCGATGCTTCATCCCGCCAATAGGAATTGGTGATGCCAAAGCCATCTGCGCCGCGCACCGACTCCACTCCCATAAAGCCGGGTTGTTGGCTGGCAAGTGCCACCATGGCATCAGCCATGGCACCATAACCCTGATCCCCTTCAGTTCGTGTCGATGAAAAGCAAACCACATAATAAGGCGGAGCGGGAAGAGTGGCAAACGGCGAGGGCATGACAAGACCTTTTCGTTATGTTCCGTAACTGTTCTCTCTTACGCATCACAAGCGTGATAAACCAATTCAATGTGGTGATGTGTGCAGGCATAAAAAAAAGCGGAGCCGAGGCCCCGCTTTTCCAATTCCAAATTCCAGAAGCGATTAACGCTTGGAGAACTGGAAAGAACGACGGGCCTTGGCCTTGCCGTACTTCTTACGCTCAACAACGCGGCTGTCGCGGGTCAGGAAGCCACCCTTCTTCAGAACAGAGCGCAGGCCCGGCTCGAAGTAGGTGAGTGCCTTGGAAATGCCGTGACGAACAGCGCCAGCCTGGCCGGAAAGGCCACCACCGGTGACCGTTGCAACGATGTCGAACTGGTCAACACGCGCAGCGGCAACGATTGGCTGCTTCAGAATCATCTGAAGAACCGGACGTGCGAAGTAAACCGGGAAGTCACGACCGTTGATCGTGATCTTGCCAGTGCCTGGCTTGACCCATACGCGGGCGATTGCGTTCTTGCGCTTGCCGGTCGCGTATGCGCGGCCTTGAGCGTCAACCTTGCGCACGTGAACTGGAGCAGAGGCTTCCTGTGCAGTGCCGAGATCCTTCAGGGAAGAGAGGTCAGCCATACTTAGGCGCTCCTTGTGTTCTTGCTGTTCAGCTTTGCCACGTCGAGAACGACAGGCTGCTGGGCTTCGTGTGGGTGGTTGGAGCCTGCATAAACGCGCAGGTTCTTCATCTGGCGACGGCCAAGCGGACCACGTGGGATCATGCGCTCAACAGCCTTTTCAAGAACGCGCTCAGGGAAGCGGCCTTCAATGATCTGGCGCGCTGTGCGCTCCTTGATGCCACCCGGATAGCCGGTGTGCCAGTAATAGGTCTTGTCAGAATATTTCTTGCCGGTCAGAACAACCTTCTCGGCATTGATAACGATGACATTGTCACCATCGTCAACGTGCTGGGTGTAGGTTGCTTTGTGCTTGCCGCGCAGGCGGGTTGCAATGATGGTGGCGAGGCGACCAACAACGAGGCCTTCGGCGTCGATGATGATCCACTTCTTCTCCACCTCGGCGGGCTTCTGAACGAAGGTAGACATAGGGTTCACTTTCTCTTGGTCCCTTCCGGCCCAGCATTGCTGACATGCGCCATTGGGAGCGTTTTTTGTTGCTTGTTTTTGTGAAGATTGCTGCACAAAAAAACAGACGGTGCGCAAGGCCCGTGTGCTGGCTGCCTTATAGTGGCGCTTGCTTTCAGCGTCAAGAGAGTGGTCTGGAGGTGTCCTTCCAATAATCAATATAAAAACAATAACTTGACTATGTGGTTTTATTTTACCACATCAAATCGCCGCTTTGATTGTCGAGATCGGAAGAGCGTCGTGTAGGG
>CAJYRE010000437.1 GCA_913776675.1 Rhizobiaceae bacterium | reverse complement strand
GCAAGCCATATCGATAACCGGAATCACGGCACCGCGCAGGTTGATGAGGCCCAGAACATAAGGCGGCGTGTGGGGCATGGGGGTTACAGGGGCCCAACCGCGAATTTCGCGGATTGCCATGATGTCGATACAAAATTCCTGATCGCCCAAATGGAACGATACGATTTCGAGATAGGCTCCAGACTGTTTGATGGCATTAGACATGGTTAGAACTCTTCCCACTGATCCGTTGTTGTTGCGGTTGCCGTTGCCCGAGCTGCTGGCGCACCGCTGTTCTTACTAAATGCGCCCGCAACCTTGCCCAGAAGCTGCCTTGCAGGCGATGGTTTGGGTGTTGATGTCGGTTTTGCCGGCACCGGTGTGTTGATCGAGCTGCGTGGTCCTGCGTTGCTCACCTGAAACTGCCCCACGAGCCGTCCCAGATTTTCAGCATCGCTGGCCAGTGTGTGGCTCGCAGCGTTGGTCTCCTCGACCATGGCCGCATTTTGTTGCGTCACATGGTCCATTTGGCCAACGGCGGAGTTGATCTCGCTCAGTCCCACTGATTGTTCGCGCGCCGAGGTTACGATCGACTTAACATGCTCGTTAATTTGTAGAACATCGTTACCTATTTTGTGCAAAGCCTCACCTGTGGCCGTCACAAGCTCCACACCGGTGCGCACTTCGTCGTTGGATTTGCCCACCAGCGTTTTGATGGTGCGGGCCGCATCAGCAGCGCGGCCTGCCAGTGCGCGCACTTCCTGCGCCACCACGGCAAAACCTTTACCGGCCTCGCCAGCGCGGGCGGCTTCCACACCGGCGTTCAGAGCCAGCAGGTTGGTCTGGAAGGCAATTTCTTCAACCACGTTGATGATCTTGCCAATTTCAGCGGTTGCATCTTCAATGCGCTGCATGGCGGCCATGGCATCGGCCACCACCGCAACAGAGCGCTCGGCATAGGAATTGGTGTTGTCCACCATATGGCCTGCATCTTCAGCCAATTTGGAGCTGTTGCTGACGGTTGCGGTGATCTCTGCCAGAGCAGCGGATGTCTGTTCCAGCGAGGCGGCCTGCTGTTCTGTGCGTTTTGCCAAGTCATCAGCGGCAGAGCGCATCTGGTTGGCATTGGCCTGAATGGAGCTGGAGTTGACGGAGATTTCGTCCATCACGTTGCGCAGCCGTGCGGCAACCTGATTGAAATCTTTGCGCAAACGCTCAATTTCTTCAGGGAATTCCTGATCAATCGATGTGCCCAGATTGCCCTCGGCAAGCTGGTTAAGGCCTTTGCCCAAAGCATCAACGGCGGCCGTCAGGCGGTTGCGCTCGGCAACAGCCGTTGCTTCGCGCTGACGCAGTTCTGCCTCGTTGTGTTGGCGAATTTCTTCGGTTCGGGTTTCCAGGGCCTGCTTCTCCATGACCGATTGGCGGAAAACTTCTGCCGAGCGGGCAATTTCACCAATTTCATCGGCTCGGTTCAGATCCGCAATCTGATGGCTGTAATTGCCATCGACAATCTCTTTCAGGCTGGTGCGAACACCGCGGATGCCATTGAGAATCGATTTTGTGTTGATGATTTGCAGCGCAAACACCAGAATGAAGGCTACAAGGCCAACAATGAGCTGCATTCCCATCGAGGCTTTGGAGGCACCTGTTGCCTCTGCCACTTGCTGTTCGACCAGTTTGTTGCCGCTGTTGTAAAGAGCTTCCAGCGTTTCAACCACTTTGTCGCCAGCTTGGTCAATGTCATCGTCAATATGGGCGTAGGCATCATCATTTGCATGGGTTTCGACCAGCGTTTTCAGTTCTGGACCTGCATGCTGAAGCAAAAGCTTCAAACCTGTCTCATAATTGGCAAGATTGCCGGCGATGCCGAGCTGACCTGCAACCTCTTTCACCACAGGGATATTCGTTGAGAGTTGCTGGCTGTTTTTGTCAAAAATCGCCTGGCGCTCCGGTTTGATCTTGCCCTCGTCACGGTCAATAATCGTGTCCATTGCGGCGAGTGTGATTTCTACCGCCGAAAGCCGCAGGTCGTTGATGATCTCAACCTTGTTCTTGATGTCAATTGCGCTGAGGAGAGCGTGATCAAGTTGGCTGCTTTTATAGCTGCCAATTGCCAGCATGGTGGCAATGGCGCAGATGGCTGCGCCGCCCGATACCATGAGGCGTTGGCTGATGCTGAGTCCGCGTCCTGAACTTTTCTCGCTCATGAAGATTGATACCTTGCTGATACATGTCGGAATGTGCTGCAAAACGTCTGCGTGTTTCTCACTCACCCGATAAAAGCGTTTTACTTTTCACGCGATGATCGTGCTTATGGCAGAGATTCTACTGATAACAGTTAAGTAATCGCTAATTTTAGAATGGATTTGAACATTTATATGGGGCAGGGTGATCACATGAGCGACAGTAAGGGAGTTGATTTGCTTTCCATTCTGCCTTTGGCTTATGTCATGGCATTCTTTACGTGTGTTCAGGCTTAGAGCGTTGGGATGAGAAAACTATTGAGAGTGGCGTGGGTTCTGGTGGTTCTGGGCGCTGCGTTTGTTGTTTATACCACTTTGCAGGTTTCGGATGTTCGCCATCAGCTTGCCGAGGGGCCTTTCGGGGATCCCTTCCAGCTAGTCGATCAGCGTGGGCAGGCCATTACCCAGCAGGCTATGCGCGGTAAGCCAAGTGTGGTGTTTTTTGGTTTTACCCATTGCCCGGAAGTCTGCCCGACCACCTTGTTCGAGTTGGATGGCTGGTTGAAAACGGTGGACCCGCAGGGCGGCAAGCTGGGTGCGTTTTTTGTCACAGTCGATCCGGAGCGCGATACGCCGGAGGTGATGAACCAGTATGTTTCGAATGTTTCGCAACGGATCACAGGCATTTCCGGCGCACCGGACAAGGTGATGGCCATGGTGAAGAGCTTCCGCGTCTATGCCAAGAAAGTGCCGGTGGATGAAAAAGACCCCAATGGTGATTACACCATGGATCACACCGCTTCGGTTTTTCTTCTCGACAGTGCAGGTCGCTTCAAGGGCACGATTGCCTATGGAGAAAACCCGGATGTCGCCGTCAAGAAGCTGCAAAACCTGATGAAGAGTTGAAATTGGCCGTTGATCGGCCTTTTCCTTGCAACGCTGATCAAGGCGTTGTACCGGAGAGCGAACCAGAGACAAGCCCCAGCAGGACATTCCCATCGTGAGCGAAATTCGTTTATTTGTCAGCGCCACCGAAGAGCAGACCAACCACATTCTGGATCTGATGAGTTTTGAGTTTGGCGAAGAAGATTATGCTATTGCGACCACGGAAGTGGATGAAAAGAACGACATATGGGAAGCGTCCGTCTATCTGATGATTGAAGATGAAGACGCTGTGCGTGCGCGTGTCGTTTCGCTGCTGGCAGAGGAATTTCCCGATCTGCCGGTGCAGCGGGAGGTGATTCCCGATATTGACTGGATCGCCAAATCTCTGGAAGGGCTCACACCGGTAAGAGCAGGGCGCTTTCTGGTGCATGGCTCGCATGATCGTGACAAAGTGCAGGTCAATGACATTGCCATTGAGATTGATGCAGGTCAGGCCTTTGGTACGGGCCATCACGGCACCACGGCAGGCTGCCTTGAAATGATTGATAGCGTGGTACGGTCGCGCAAAATCCGCAATGCGCTGGATTTGGGCACGGGCAGCGGTGTGCTGGCCATTGCGGTGCGCAAGCTTTTGCCGGTGCCGGTGCTGGCAACGGATATTGATCCGATTGCCGTGCGCGTGGCCACGGAAAATGGTGCGCGCAATGGGATTCCCCATGGTATCGAGTTTCGCACCGCGCCAGGTTTTCACTCAACGGCTTTTTCTGAATATGGGCCGTTTGATTTGATCATTGCCAATATTTTGGCCAAGCCCTTGATGAAAATGGCACCGCAACTGGTGAACCATCTGACGCCCGGTGGCTCTGTTATTCTCTCGGGCATTCTTGCTGCCCAACGCTGGAAAGTGATTGCTGCTTACAATGGCGCAGGGCTTAAGCATATCCGCACCATCTGGCGCAATGGTTGGGTGACCATTCATCTTCAAGGGTGAGCGACGCCTGCTTCCAGCAGATTGAGGAGATAAAGCCTGTTGCTGTGAGCCTTATTCGCAGCAACAGGCTTTTTATCTGTTGGATCGATCCACGTATGAGGCTGTCAAAACGCTCATTTTATACAATGCAAAAAGGCGGCATCAATGATGCCGCCTTTTTTTTCGATCAGGTTGCCCTGACCACCCGCGAGCCTTGGGAGGATGGCTCAAGCGGGTCTCGTATACATTTTACAGCGCTTCCACAATTTGAATGGAGCCACACCATAATCTATAAATTTCAAGGTGCTAAGCTACTTGTCTGCCGTGATCAGCAGACAATGAATCAGAATGCTGCGCGAACAGATGTGTTGCGAACTGTTGCAGGGCGGCTTGTGCCAGCCAAAATGTCGCGTGTCAGGGAAGATGCACCGTTCAGCCCGATCTGACGGCCATGCGGCATAGCGCGGGTCGGAGATGTTGTACGGACGGGGCTGGTCATTGATTTTCTCTTTGTTTCATTTCTGTTCGGTTGTTGCGGCGCTTTTAACCTGCTGCGTTGCAATATCCTAGAGGTTTGATGGCATGGTAGGTATGCATTTTTGCATGAGTAAAGCCAAGAAGAACCCGTTTTTGGACAAAAATCTGTCACAATTTATGGGGGTCTCGGTGTTTGTGGCGCGTAGATATGCATTCTGGCTGGAAATTTGCCGTAATACCCTCTGTTTCAGCACTGGTTTCGGTTTCTGATGATTTGAGGGGGAAATTCTCCACAGCACCATGCTTGCAGATGAAATGTCAGGGCGAGTGCGATAAGCTGTCGGCAGTTTTGATTGTGTCGAGCAGGTATCATGTTTCAATCCTTTGATGTCACGTCCACCCCTCAGTTTGGAAAAGAGCGCGTTGCGGGTTTGCGTGAACGTTTCGCAGCTCTTGGCATTGATGGGTTTCTGATTCCCCGTGCCGATGAATATCAGGGGGAATATGTTCCAGCCTGTTCTGAACGCCTGTCATGGTTGACCGGCTTTACCGGCTCTGCTGGTGAGGTGCTGGTCACTGCCACGCAGGCTGTGGTGTTTGTCGATGGTCGGTATGTCACGCAGGTGCGCCAGCAGGTGGATCTGGAGGTTTTTACCCCCGGCGATTTGATTGATGAGCCGCCCGCCAAATGGATTCCGGCCCACGCGCCCAAGGGATTCCGCCTTGGCATTGATCCATGGATGCATACGGTGGCGCAGGTCACGCGGCTGGATAAGGCTATCCGCGCCGTTGGTGGCACGCTGGTGTTTGTCGCAGAAAACCCGCTGGATGCGATTTGGACAGATCGTCCGCCCGCGCCGATGGGGGCGGTTAGCATTCAGCCTTTGTCCGCATCTGGTGTGGAAGCCTCTGACAAGATCGCCAAAATTGCCCGTGATCTGTCGGAGAACCAGCATTCGGCTGTGCTGATCACCGATCCGTCGTCGGTTGCATGGATTTTCAATATTCGGGGTCAGGATGTGCCGCATACGCCGCATCCGCTTTCGCGGGCGATTATTTATGCCGATGGCAAGGCAGATTTGTTTCTGGATAAGCGTAAGACCAATCTGGAGGTCGAAGCCTATCTGGAAGGGCTGGCCGCGCAGCATGATCCGCAGGCCTTCATTTCGGTTCTTGGCAATTTTGCCAAAACCGGTGCGTCGATTGTGATCGATCCTGATCTGGCTCCGGCGGCGCTGGCGCTGCTGGTGTCCAGTCAGGGTGGTGTTGTGGTGGATGGCAGCGATCCGGCCAAGCTGGGTCGGGCGGTGAAAAACATGGTCGAGCTGAATGGTTCGGCAGCCGCCCACGTGCAGGATGGCGTGGCCGTTGTGGAATTTTTGAGCTGGCTGGATCAGCAGCCACCCGGCACGGTGACCGAGATCGGGGCCACCCAGGCACTGGAAGCCGCACGGGTACGGGTTGGCGAGCGCATGCAAAATCCCTTGCGCGATATTTCCTTTGATACCAT
>CAJYRE010000436.1 GCA_913776675.1 Rhizobiaceae bacterium | reverse complement strand
CCCAAGGCGAGAGCGGTCTTCTTTCCGACAATCGCGCTGAAATGGAAACGGCGCTGTTTGAAAGCGGGCGGCCTATTTTGCTGATCCCATATATTCTGAAAACACCCAAACCGATCAAGCGGGTTCTGATCGCATGGAATGGTTCGCGTGAAGCCTCGCGCGCTACCTTCGATGCCATGCCGTTTTTGAAGCAGGCGGACACTGTGGAAATTTTCTCGGTGATTGAGGATAGCGACGGAAAAGCATCCACCATCATCACTGGAGCAGAAATAGCGGCCACCCTGACCCGTCATGGTATCAACGTAACCGTGACCGAGCAGGAAAAGGCCGGATTGGCCCCCGCCGCACATATTGAAAACCGGCTGTCCGATGCAAGCATTGATTTGCTGGTCATGGGCGCTTATTCCCACAAACGCTGGTGGGAAGTGCTGTTTGGTGGCGTTACCCGCACAGTTTTGGATTCCATGACAGCATTGACGCTCTTGTCTCGATAACAGGGCTGGCTTTACGCTTGCAATGGAACCCCAAAAACCGCTATGAGCAACGGCCAAAGACGAGGTGCCCTTGCAGGTATCAGATCACGTGGTTGTTGCTACGGGGTCGCTTTTTGGCTTTCCCCGAGTGGCGGGTTTGCTGTCAGGCTTCGCAAGGACGTTTTTGTCGTCACATTATGATGTTTTGCGGAGCCTTCAGCATGTCTCTTCCCGATAAAGCCTTTCCCGTCTCCTGGGATCAATTCCACCGTGATGCCCGTGCGCTTGCCTGGCGGCTGGCGGGTCTTGGGCAGGAGTTTCGCGCCATTGTCTGCATTACCCGTGGTGGCCTCGTGCCGGCGGCCATCATCTCGCGCGAATTGAACATTCGCATGATTGAAACGGTCTGCGTCGCCTCCTACCACGATTATGTCAATCAGGGCGAGTTCCAACTGCTCAAGGGCATTACGGAAGACCTGATGGTCGATGGCGGGCAGGGCGTTCTCGTGCTGGATGACCTCACGGATACAGGCAAAACCGCGCTGGAAGTGCGCAGTTTGATGCCCAAGGCACATTTTGCTTGCGTTTATGCCAAGCCAAAGGGCGTTCCAACCGTGGATACCTTTGTGACCGAAGTCAGCCAGGACACCTGGATCTATTTCCCATGGGATATGGGCTTTACCTATCAAGAGCCGATCGCCAAGGGATCAAAGGGGTAAAAGGCTTTCCCTTTTTGTTTTATGCATTTCCGGGCGGAACACCGCTACACACTTTTTCTGGAAATGCTCTGCGGTTTACCGACAAATTCCTTGTCAAATAAAAGCCGCCCGGAGTTTCCTCCGGGCGGCTTTCTTGATGCATATCGTGTTTATTTCGGCAATGCGTAGGCAATAACGTAGTCGCCGCGATCGGTTGACTGACGTGCGCCACCGGCGGAAATCACCACATATTGCTTGCCTGTCTTTGGTGACTTGAAGGTCATGGGGCCACCTTGGCTGCCGACCGGCAAGCGGGCTTTCCAGACTTCTTCGCCCGTTGCAGCACTATAGGCCCGCAGATAATAATCCTGCGTTCCGGCGATGAAAATGAGGCCGCCCTGCGTGGCAAGTGTGCCGCCCAGTGTTGGCATGCCGATCGGGATTGGCAGACCCATCTTGATCCCAAGAGGCCCCTGATCCATCACAGTTCCAACGGGAACCTGCCAGACGATTTTCTGCGTTTTCATATCCACAGCCGAGAGCGTCCCAAACGGTGGCTTCTGGCATGGAATGCCTGCGGCAGAGAGGAAACGATCCTTGAGAACAGCGTAGGGCGTGCCCTTCATGGGTACGAGCCCCATGCCGGTGTTGACACTCTCGCCGCCATTTGAGGTTTTGTTGGAAGGTGCCGCTTCCTGCATCTTCACCCAAAGACCCACGCGCATGTCATTGACAAAAATCAGGTTATGAACCGGATCTGTCGAGAGGCCGCCCCAATTCATGCCGCCGAGGGAGCCGGGGAATGCCAGAGACGTATCTGTGCCGGGTGCCGTGTAAAGCCCTTCATACCGCATGGACTTGAAGGCAATACGGCATATCAGCTGATCGAAAGGCGTCGCCCCCCACATATCGGACTCGGTAAAGGGGCCGGTGCCAATCTGTGGCATTCCAACCGAGAGCGGCTGGGTCAGAGAATAGGGCTCATTTGGAATGTTGGCTGGCTTGACCGGGATCTCCTTGACCTCTGTCAGAGGCTTGCCGGTTTGCCGATCAAGAACATAAAGCTGACCTGCCTTGGTGCCAAAAACAAGCGCCGCAACCTTGGTGCCATCTGCCTTCGGGAAATCGATGAAGGAAGGCTGCATTGGCACATCGAAGTCCCACAGATCGTTATGAACGGTCTGGTAAACCCATTTTTCACGGCCTGTGGTGGCGTCGAGCGCCAGCATGGAAGCACCGTATTTGTGATCAAGTGCTGTGCGGGTTTTTCCATAAAGGTCCACGGATGGGCTACCGACCGGCATGAAAACCGTGTTGGAGGCCGGATCATAGGACATGGC
>CAJYRE010000435.1 GCA_913776675.1 Rhizobiaceae bacterium | reverse complement strand
GGATTGAGCGTGGCGGCCATGGCAGCCCGCAGCGGTGCCAAGGCAATTGTGCTGATGGGACGCTCTCAGCCAGATGAGGTGACACGGCGTGTCATCAAGGACCTTGAGGCCAATGGCACCGCCGTTGTGACCATTGCAGGTGATATTACCAATCCGCTGGATTGCACCCGTGCCATCGATGCGGCTCGGGTTGTGGCTCCGCTGGAGGTCATCTTCCATCTGGCGGGTATCACGGATGACCAGGCCTTTGAGCGGATCACGCCGGAGTCTTTTGCCCGGGTTTTCTCGGCCAAGGTGAAAGGCGCGGAAGTGCTGCTGAAGGCGGCCGAATGTGAGGCAAAGGCCAAGCTTGTCTTCTTCTCTTCGGTGTCGGCAAGCCTCGGATCGGCAGGGCAGGTCAGCTATGCTGCTGCCAATGGTTATCTGGATGGATTGGCCCATGCCCTGCGGGCGCGGGGTGTGGATGCCACCAGCATCTCCTGGGGTCCGTGGGTTCCAGCCGCCAAGGGCGGGCTTGCGGCAGCAGGTGCAGCCGCCAAGGCAGCCGAGCGGCTGGGTGTGCGGACGCTGGGCGATGAACAGGCCGAACCGCTGTTGTCTCTGGCGGCTGCGGGGTCTCAAGCGCATATCGTTGCTGTTTCGGCAGACTTCCAGGCGTTTGCGGCCTATGTGGGTCACCATCCACGCGCCAACACGGTAGAGGCTCTGGCGGGAGGCAGCACCGTGCCGGGGACGGCTCAGGCAACGGTGGCAAAACCCAAGGGCTGGCTGGCAAACGAGCTGTCAACGCTGCCAGTCGATGAGCGCACTGATCGGCTGCGCGATGTGCTGATCGAGATTGTTGGTGATGCCATTGGTGATCGTCATGCGGTGACAGATGATATTGGCTTTGCCGATATTGGTCTCGACTCCATCATGGCCATCGATCTGCGCGCCAAGCTGGCGCAGGCTCTGGCCGCCGATCTGCCAGCCACCATTGCCATCGATTATCCGAACCTGTTGGCCCTGACCGCTTTCCTGTTGCAATTGCTGCCAGCCGCAGCAACCGGAGCGCAAGCCATCAGCGCGAAAAAAGACGTGCCCGCCACGAAACCGGCAATGTCCGCAGGTTCCGGGCGCGCTTCAGCCGAAACCCAGCCATCAGACCTGTCCTTCGATGACCTGCTTCGGGCCGTGAAGGATGATCTGGCAAATTCATGAAAAGCATCCGGGGAAACCGTCACCCGGTTTTCCCGGCAAGACCGATGAACAACAGGGTGCAAACCAGCCAGCGTTGTGGACCCAAGACCGCAGCGCCAGCCAATTCGCAGGAAAGTGACGACCATGAACGAGCAGGATCTCAGGAAAATCATTGAAGACCAATTTGCCCTGTCGCGTCGCCTGAAGGCACGGATTGAAGCAATGGAAGCCGAGCAACACGCACCTCTTGCCATTGTTGGCATGGGTTTCCGGTTTCCCGGCGGCATCGATCAACCGAAAACCTATTGGGATTTTCTGAATGGCGATTCCATCGCGCTAAGTGAGATCCCGGACAATCGCCCCGGTCTGAAATCCGTCTTTGATTCTCGCGTCGATCAGCTTGGCACATCCTATGTCAATCGTGCTGGTTTTCTGGCGGATGTTGAACATTTTGATGCAAAATTCTTTGGCATTTCAGCCCGTGAGGCCGAGGCGCTGGACCCGCAGCAGCGGATTTTGCTGGAAACCGCCTGTGAAGCTATGGAGCGGGCGGGCATTCCTGTTCGCCGCAATGAACGGCTGAATGCCGGTGTTTTTGTTGGCATCATGGCGTCTGAATATCCCGAACGACGCCTTGGCCAGAAGGATAAAACCGCGATCGACCCCTATTTCGGCACGGGTGGCGGCCATTGTTTCGCAGCAGGCCGCATCAGCTATACCATGGGCTTTTCCGGTCCGGCCTTGAGTGTGGATACCGCCTGCTCTTCTTCTCTGGTGGCGCTGCATCTGGCGGCCCGCAGCCTGCGCAGTCATGAATGCAATTATGCGCTGGTGGGTGGGACCAATCTGATTTTCTCTCCGGATTTGATGGTATCTCTGTGTCAGAGCAAAGCGCTGGCACCGGATGGCCGCTCAAAAACCTTCACCAGTGAAGCCAATGGTTATGGCCGTGGTGAGGGCATTGGCACGCTTGTTCTGATGCGACTGGCCGATGCCGAGCGGGAGAGACGGCCCATTCTGGCGCTGGTGCGTGGCACGGCGGTCAATCATGATGGTGCATCGTCCGGCCTGACCGTGCCCAGTGGCCCGGCCCAGAAGGATGTGATTGCCGCAGCCTTAAAGGATGCGCGCTGTGATCCTGCGGATATTGCCTATGTGGAGGCCCATGGTACGGGAACATCGCTGGGCGATCCGATTGAAATTCAGGCACTGGATGCCACGCTTGGTTCTGCCCTGCCAAACCGCAGTGTCCCTTTACAGATCGGCAACGTCAAATCACGGATTGGCCATCTCGAAGCGGCATCCGGCATTGCCGGGGTGGTGAAAGTGGCCCTGTCATTGAAAAACGGCGTGGTGCCGCCATCCCTTGGCGCGCGTGATCCCAGCCTGAGCCCGATGATTGACTGGAAAAACATGGCCATTGAGGTGCCTCGGCAGGCAAAGGCCTGGCCGGAAGCCTATGGCCGCAAGCTTGCCGGCGTCAGCTCGTTCGGATTGAGCGGAACCAATGCCCATGCCATTCTTGAGGCATGGCAGATGCCGGATGAGGCACCGACCAAAGCCTTCACCGATGAGCTGGTGTTTGTGTCTGCCCGCGATACCAAGGCCCTGCATGATCTGGCGCTGAGCTATGCGGCGGGCCTGAAAGGGCAGGATGCGGCACGTGTGGCAAGCCTTGCGCACACAAGCCGGGTGGGGCGCAGTGCCTTTCCGTTCCGTCTTGCCGTGATTGGCCGGGGTGGCGATGCGCTGGCCGCAGCGCTTGAACAGGCTGCCCAATCCACCGGACAGATCGAGCAGAGCAAATCTATCAAGGCCGTTTATCTTCCTGCATCAACATCAGCGGCGTCTTTGCTTCTGGATCATCTCGAAGCCGAATTCCCGCAAATGGTCAATCTGGAACCACAAAAGGAAGCTGACGATCGGCTGGATGCTGTGTTGAAAGCATTCGGCATTCGTTTCCTGAAAGATGGTTTGCCCAGCGACCAACCCATGCTGAAGGTGGCAGAGAAGAGTTTGCCCCTTCTGGGCAAGACCAGTGCTGAAACCCGTCTGCTGGTTTTGAGCGCCCTTGCGGCCCTGTTCCGTCAGGGCATGGATCTGTGGCTGGAAACGCTGCGGGCATCGGGAAGCTGGATGTCATCCGATCTGCCAACCTACGCCTTCCAGCGGCAGCGTTTCTGGATCGAAGAGCCTTTGTATCATGCCGATGTCGCTCCATCGCACAGTGCCGACCATGCGGCTTTGGCCCTTGAAACCGGCTCTGCCGAGCGGCGCGAACTGTTGCAGTTTGTTGAGCGCGAGCTGGCTGAATTGCTGCGAACAGATGATGCGCTGGATGCCAACCTGACGTTTCTGGATGTCGGCGGAGATTCCTTTATCGCCATGCTGCTGAAGAAAACCATTGAGCAGCGATACGATGTGGATTTGCCGCTGGATGCCTTGCCCACCGATGTGCCGCTGGCAAAGCTCTATGCAACCATTGCCGATTATATTCTGGAGTTTGCCGCAAGCGCGACGGAGGTGGCTGCCGAATGAGCAATTTCGTTCGACCACGCCCTGTTGCCGATCCAGATTTCCGGCTGATCGTGTTTCATCACGCTGCAGGCTCGTCCAGCACCTATTTTGGTCTTGGTCGCCATATGCCGCCTGGGTGTGAGCTTTTGTTGCTTGATTTGCCGGGACGTGGCAAGCGTCATCGGGATGCGCCCTGCAACACCATGCAGGACATTGTAACCTCCACGGTGGCCGATATTGAACCCTTTCTGGATCGGCCTTTGGCGCTGTTTGGGCATAGTCTGGGCGCAGTGATTGCATTCGAGGTGGCCCACGCGCTTCAGGCGCGGGGTCTTGCCCCCTTCTGGCTTGGGGTGTCGGGGCGGCAGGGGCCGGGTTTAATCACCCCGCAGCGCAAGATTCAGGAACTGTCGGATCAAGGCTTGCTCGATGAGTTGGCGGGTCTGGGGGGCATGCCGGCGCGTTTTCTGGATGCACCTGATTTTCTGGAAATCATCTTGCGCAACGCACGGGCGGATTTTTCGGCCATCGATTATTATCGTGCCGCACCGGGACGCCCGCAGCTTGATCTTCCCGTAATCGGTTATGCGGGCGATGAAGACCCATGGGCACCACCCTCTGTCATGCAATGCTGGGCGGATGAAACAAGCCACAGCTTTACCCTGCGCAGTTATCATGGCGGGCATTTTTATTTTATGGGGCCAGCACTCGCAGCCCTTGCAGGTGATATTGCCCGCGACATTGAAACTGTCAGTTCCTGCACACAATGGGCGGCCAAGCGTCCGGGAGTAGCTCATGGCGCGTATCGTTGAATCCATCATTGAAATCAATGCACCAGCACAGGATGTCTGGCGGGTGCTGACGGCGTTTCCAGCCTTTGGGGAATGGAGCCGCTTCATTCTGTCGGCAGAAGGTCAGCCTGCGTTGGGAGAGCGGCTTGTTTTGAAA
>CAJYRE010000434.1 GCA_913776675.1 Rhizobiaceae bacterium | reverse complement strand
CGGTGAAATATCCCTACAAGCTGGCATGGATGGCAAGGCTTCAGCGATTTGCGCAAAATCGCTTAGCGTTGGAAGAGCCGCTGATTCTGGCGGGTGATTATAACGTGATTCCAGAGCCGCATGATTGCTTTGATCCAGCCGTGTGGGCCACAGACGCGCTGTTTTTGCCAAAAACCCGCGCCGCTTTTCGCAATCTGGAAAATCTGGGGCTGACCGATGCCGTGCGCAGCACCACGGATGCCACCAAGCATTATTCATTCTGGGATTATCAGGCCGGAGCCTGGCAAAAGAACAACGGCATTCGCATTGATCATTTGATGTTGTCGCCAGAAGCGGCGGATCGACTCGTGTCTACAGATATTGAAAAGCATGTGCGCGGGTCAGAAAAGCCATCCGACCATGTGCCGGTGGTTGGCTATTTTAATTTCGCACCCGTTCAATAACCGCTATCAGGGCTGATCCTGCACCTGAGGCACCAGAGCAACCGCGATCCGGCGCTCTTTTTCATCTGCCATGGAGAATGCATTTTCCTGCATTTCTTCAATCCACTTGCAATCTTTCGGCGCGCATTTGTCGAGCGCTGCCGTCATGAAGGCAAGACCACGGGCCGTTTGGCCTTCATCAAAGATCACGTCGCCAAACAGCGCCATGGCACCGGCATGGCCGTTCTTACGCGCCACATTCAGCCATTTTTTAGCCTGCTGCACATTGGGCTTGCCGCCCTCACCTGCCAAGAGCATCTTGGCAAGGTCAAACTGCGCGTCAGGATAACCAAAAGCGGAAGCAGCCTGAAAATAAAGCTGGCGCGCCTGCACGAGATCGGCCTTCACAGGACTTCCGGGAATGCCGGTGCGATAATAACCCGCCAGCGACACAAGCGCATTGACAAAATAAACCGTATCATCCGAGCCGGGCTCGACACCCTGATTGGCAATTTCGGAATAAATCTTGAAGGCTTCATAGTCGTTTTTGACCACGCCATCGCCATCGGCATACATGTTGGCCAGCGCCCAGCGCGAACCGGTATGGCCCTTTTCAGCAGCATAGCGATAGGCCTCAACGGCATCCTGCGTCTTGCCATTTTTCTGGGCATTAAAGCCAAATTTGAACAGATCAAAAGGGCCGGATTCCTTGGAGACACCAGCCTTGATGTCAAAAGCATAACAACACTGCGCGGCAAGCAGGTTTGCCAAGGCCAACGAGACCAAAACCGCAGCCGAAGACATCCAGCTCGCTCTCATACCCATTCTGTCAACATTCATAATCGTCACGACGACAGACCCATAGCTACGCAAACACGCGCGGTATAACACAATGCAGATCCTGCGGCAGGAAGCCTATCTTCCGCAATATCCAAGTAACACGGCACTGGATATACAACTCTGCGCATCACACCATATCCCCAACATAGACCAGATTTCAGGCAAGACTACGGCTGAAATAAAAACCTTTGAATACGCTACCCTTGCGAGAGTCCCTATCCAACCGTCATCATTTCCGTTTGCTCCCAACCCTGCAAACGCCACTTATGCCAATCTGAAACGTCCAACTTTACCTTGCAACTGTGCTGCGCTCCATTTGTGGCGGGAAATAGACATTCGAATATGACTGAAACGCAGAATGCAAGGATATATCCAATGTTGCAAAACCGACACATATCAGCATGGCGCAACAAAAACCAAAAACAGATTGTTTTTTGAAGAAGACTCTTACAGGCAACATAAGAAAATGAGTGATTTTCGGACAATGGCAATAGAGTTGAGAAAAAAGCAAAAAACGCGGCATAGGGAATGCCGCGTTTTTTGCTTTATGGGTATTAAAACTTAACCTTAAGATTGGCCGAAACGGCACTCAAAAGATCATTGCCAAATCTGTAGGAAGCATCTGTGCCGTAAGTCTCGTTATTGATCACAACGGGGCCAGATTTACCGCTCGTCATGACGCCCAGAAGACCCGCCAGCCTGAGTTCAACATTCTTTGTGGGTGCATAGGCCACGGCCACGCCCAAAGCCCATGTATCCGTCTGCGTGCCATAACCTTGAGATGTGCCACGATCCCATGACAAGCTGGCAGCAGCACTCCATTGATCATTGAATTTGTGTCCAATGCCACCATTCAATGTCACGCCATCGCGGTAACCAAGATCAAGCGTTGTAGCAACGGTGTTTGTGCCCGCAATATAGAAGGGTACCTTCTGCATCACGCTCCAGTTGACCCACTTGGCTGATCCAAACGCCAACCAGTCAGGCGCAATACCGCTTTGCAGTTTCAATTCGAGCGAGTCAGGCATAGCCTGAGAGCCATACACGTTAAATGTACGCCCATTGAATTGGCTCAGATCAAGAGTACCCGTGATGTTGTCCAGCTTGACCTGACTGTTGTAAACCAAGCTTGCACGGAACGCATATTGCGGAATTTCGTACGCCATACCGGCACGCCAGCCCCAGCCATCGCCCGAAAGCTGAAGATGACCAATGCCATTACCCATGGATGCAAAAGCTGGCGCAACAAGCCTGTCCTTAAAACCACTGACTTCCTGATAGAAACCACCACCAATCACACGAAGCTGACCCGGACCAGCATCAAATCGATACGAGCAGGTCGCTGCATAATTATCGCTCTTGATTTTGGTTTCAATATTTTCGTTCGCACCCGCCCAGTTTGCACCCGGGTTGGTATGCGCACCCCAAGGCTGGGAGTAATCGATCAAGCAATCAAATCCGCTGCCAATGGCGGCCTTTATGCCAAAGCGGGAATTGGCATAGCTTTCTGAATCCTTGGCGGTCGTCGTTCCTCCACCGCGACCATTGGAACCCAGACCATTCAACCGGTTAATATCCTTGACGTCCTTCAATTTACGGTCCGGCATGACGTAAACCGTATTGCCTTCCGCCGTGACGGTTGAAGGATCAAAAAGCAAATCTATATTATAACCACCGCGCTCAAGCCCACCAGCCAATGCGCAAGACTGCCACAGTCCCGCCGCAATAACAGCCAAAAGTCCCACCGAAAGTGTTTTGGTCGCCATTTCCAACTCCGCCCGTATATTATTCTAGTGTTCAGCCTAACCTATTCAAAATAAATGACAACTTCACCACATTACGGTGCATTGCAGCATTTGATTCAAAATTTTACGTAGGATTTTAGAGATACCCCAAAAAAGCCACTTTTAAAGAATTCTTTTTGCCTCATCGGTCCGAAATACCGCATTTTCAGGTAAAATATTTTGGATACCCAAACATTCGTTGCAAGAACGCAACAGAACCATGATTGTGAATTATCATTTGTGAAGCACCCTCATCTTGCGGTGCATCCATCAAAAAGAACGGGTTTTCACTAACCTCAACCGACTGCACAAGTCCTTCCATCGGAATCGATTTAAAGAGAAAATGATGCAGCAGATTTAAAGGTCACAGCGTCCCTTTGTCCCCATATATGGCGAGAGGCGCTGTAGGCGTTTATCGTGTTACGTTGCGGCCAACAAAAAAGCCGGAGCTGTTAAGCCCCGACTCATTCAAGCTGAAAAGACATCTGCCTTGTTGATTGCGCTCCCGGAAACATGTCCTGGGAGCGCACCGGCCCATCAAACCGCTTCGTTGATCCGCTGCAGAGCCACCGCCAAAACGCCACGCTGCGCTTCCAGCTCGGCAAGGCGTTGACGTTCCGTCGCCACGATTTCCGGATCGGCATTGGCAACGAACTTCTCATTGCCCAGCTTCTTCTGTGTCTTCTCAATATCGGCATCGGTTTTGCCAATGGCCTTTTCGATGCGCGCCCGTTCAGCAGCAAGATCAATCAAGCTGCCCAAAGGCAGGCAAGCCGTGGCCTCACCGACAATCACTTGCGCTGCGCCCTTCGGAGCCTGCTCGGCAAGGGTGATGTCGCCGACACGCGCCAAACGCTTGATGGCCGCCTCATGGCGCTCCAAACGCTCGCGCGTCACAACGTTTGCACCAACAACAACCAGTGGCGCAACAGCGCTTGGTGGCACATTCATCTCGGAACGAGCAGAACGAATGCCGGTGACAAGATCCACCAGCCAGTTGATGTCTGTTGCAGCCAGTTCATCCACAAAGTTTTGGTGCGGCCAAGCAGCATGGCACAGCAGCGTGTCACGCTCAGCACCCTCGCCTGCCGTATGTGCCCACAGCTCTTCCGTCATGAACGGCATGAAGGGGTGAAGCAGCTTATAGGTTTCTTCCAGCACATAGGCCGCGCAGGCTTGCGCTTCCGTCTTGGCCTTTTCATCTTCGCCAGCGAACACGGGCTTCAGAAGCTCAAGATACCAATCGCAGAAATTGTTCCACACGAAGCGATAGAGCGCCGTTGCCGCCTCATTGAAGCGATGGTTCTCGATGGCTTCCGTGACTTCGCGCTGGGTGCGGGTCAGTTCGGTCAAAATCCAGCGATTGATGGCCAGCGTGGTGGTGTCGAGCAGGAAGTTTGAATCGCTTTTCACGCCATTCATCTCGGCAAAGCGCGTTGCATTCCACAGCTTGGTGCCAAAATTGCGATAGCCCGCCACGCGCGCCGTATCCAGCTTCACATCGCGGCCCTGTGCCGCCATGATGGTTAGCGTAAAGCGCAGCGCATCGGCCCCATATTCATCGATCAACTCCAGTGGATTGATGACATTGCCCTTGGACTTGGACATTTTCTGCCCGTTCTTATCACGCACCAGCGCGTGAACATAAACGGTGCTGAAGGGCTCAACCGGGTTGCCATCCTCATCCTTCATGAAATGCAGGCCCATCATCATCATCCGGGCGACCCAGAAGAAGATGATGTCAAAACCCGTCACCAGAACAGTGGTGGGGTAATAGCGCGCCAGTT
>CAJYRE010000433.1 GCA_913776675.1 Rhizobiaceae bacterium | reverse complement strand
TGAACAGGGCATAACAGAGGCGCTGCCTCCACCGGTGTGGCGATTGTTGGGACGGCTCAAGATTTTTCCGCTTCAGGCCGAAACGCGGATTGCGCCGCTGTCCCCGACGCTTTTGAATAGCGCACGGCCGCTGATGCCCTTGTATCTTCCGGCTGGCCTTTTTCGCTGCAATCTGCGTGTAAAGCCGCTGGCCCTGAAACATCGTGAGCGGGATGTGCTTGAAATCCGCCTGATGACGCAGGAGGGGCAAGCGCTGGCTGCTTCGGTTTTCAGCGGGGCCGATCTGGCGGAAGGGCAGGGGTCTTTCCTGTTCGAAATGCCTGCGGATGTTGGCTATGATGCCGGCTCCCCGCAAAAGCTCTATGTCAGAATACGCACATTTGGCCGGGTTTCCGTGCGGCTTCAGGCCTTGGATGTGGAGAAAATCCCTGAGGCCGCGGGTGTTTCGGCACAAACCACGCAGGTGGTGGCGACACCAGCCCTAAAACAGCGCGGTAACAAGAAGCGGCTGCTGATTTTTGGCAATTGTCAGGGCTCGATTCTGGCGGATGCCATGCGCCATCAGCCCGTGTTTTCCCGATATTTTTCGGTGAAGCGCCATAACTATGAACTACCAGCCTATCTGCATGCGCAAGGCCGGCGGGATCTGGAAGAGGCCGATATTTTGCTGGTGCAGGACATTCGGGAGTGGGAACAGTATCCGCTGCGGGATCATGTGCCCGATCATCTGCAAAAACTCTATTATCCGTGTGTGCGCTTTGCCTCTCCCTGGCCCTATGATGCCTTCAACGGGCCGGATGATCGCTTTGCACGGGATAAGGATTATCCCAATTTTGAATTCACCTATTTTGATGGCCTGCTGGCGCGGCTTCGCAAGGATATTCCCGACCACGAGGCCCGTTTTCAGGCCTATCGGGACTTGAGCATCAAGGGTGCTATCGATCCCAAGCGTCTGCATAGCTATGAAGAAAAGCGCTTGCAGGCGATGGATGAGAAGTTTGAGACCGGCATTGGCCGCTACATTCTGGAAAACTTCCGCCAGCAATCGGTGTTTTACACCACGGCCCACCCGAATGGTGCCATTTTGCGCATGCTGTTGAAATATGTGGCGCGCGCGTTGGACCTGCGACCATGGATTCTGCCCACACGACAGCTCGATGCCCTGCGCAACCTGCAAATCCCCATTCATCCGCGGGTGGCCGAAAAGCTGGACATGCGCTGGGTGAATGACCAAACGCACCACATGATCCGGGGTGAAAAGGTCACCTGGGAAGAGTATGTGCGCAAATACATCCACTATTACGGTTAATACCACTGCGTCTTGGTATCCGGGTTCTGACCTCTCGATTGCGCGACAGGCGTGAGAAAGCCCTGCGATCAGGGAGGGTTTTCTGCTGTCGTGCTTTCAGCTCCCTGCACAATCACACGATGCGTTTATTGACAGGTTGGCTTGACACGAAAATGAACTAACTGGTACAAACATTCGTGCTTGAGGATGAAGCATGGGCCTTGACCGGAGGAGAGGCGCTGCAAGGGGCATGGTTGGCAATGCGTTGCTGGCTCCTGTGCGCGGTTCGTATGCGGAAGCGGGTGTGGAGGTAGAATGTCTTACAGTCTGGATTTTTCGGCGGTTTATGATCGTCTGCCCGAGCTGTTGTTTGCGTGTCTTGGCACCGTTGGTCTGGCCACTGCGGGCATGTTGCTGGCAACGGTGATTGGCATTGCAGGGGTTGTGGCGCGTCGCTCGCGCTTTAAAGCCTTGCGCTGGGTTGTGATTGCCTTTGTTGAGCTGATCCGCAACACACCGTTTCTGGTGCAAATCTTCTTCATCTTTTTTGCCCTGCCGCAGATGGGCATTCGCCTGAACCCAACCGTGACGGCGGTGATTGCGCTAGCGCTGAACGGCGGAGCCTATGCCATTGAAATCATTCGTGGCGGTGTCGATGCCATCTCCAAGGGGCAGGTCGAGGCTGGCCTGGCGCTGGGCCTGCACCGGGCGCAGATCTTCCGCCATATCATTCTGAAACCAGCCCTGCGCACGGTTTATCCATCGCTGACCAGCCAGTTCATTATGCTGACGCTGACCACCTCGGTCTGCACCTCGATTGCCGCTTATGAGCTGACCTCAGTGGCGCAGAAAATCGAATCAGACACGTTCCGCTCGTTCGAGGTCTATTTCTCGATCACGGTGCTGTATCTGATCATTTCCGCGTTGATGATGGGTGTTTTTGCCCTGATTTCCCGCCTTTCCTTCAATTATCCGGTCAAGTGAGGCAATCATGGCGACGATTGGCTACAACGAAATTTTCTTTCTGTTGCAGGGGCTGAAGTGGACCCTGGCGCTGACCCTGATCGGCTTTCTGGGTGGCGGAATTTTCGGCATGCTGGTGGCTCTGGGCCGAACGGCGGATAGTGTTGTTCTCCAGCGTGCTGTTGCAGGCTATATTGCGATTTTTCAAGGCACGCCGCTTCTGATGCAGCTTTTTGTGGTCTATTACGGTGTGGCCCTGATTGGTTTGAATGTCGATGCCTGGCTTGCTGTGGCCATTGCCTTCACCCTGAATGCCAGCGCTTTTCTGGGCGAAATCTGGCGCGGTGGTATTCAGGCTGTGCCAAAGGGCCAGCGCGAAGCCTCAAAGGCGCTGGGTCTGCACTATGTGTCGATTATGAAAGATGTGATTCTGCCGCAGGCCTTCAAGATTTCGCTGCCGTCAACCATTGGCTTTCTGGTGCAGTTGATCAAGGGCACGTCGCTTGCGGCCATTGTCGGCTTTGTCGAGCTGTCGCGGGCTGGCCAGATTGTGGCCAACCAGACGTTCCGGCCGCTAACGGTGTTTGCCATCATCGGCCTCATGTATTTCCTGATTTGCTGGCCGCTGTCCCTGTGGGGAGCCCATATGGAAAAGCGCCTGCAAACGGCATCCCGTTCATAACTCTCATCAGCTTTTAGGAGGAGCAAGACGATGAAATTCAACCCATCCACACTTCGACGCCGCACCCTGCTGGCCGTGGCCGCCGCCGTGGCTGCCCTGCCGCTGGCTGCCCCTGTCAGCGCATCTGCCACCACGTTGAGCGAGGCAAAAGCCAAGGGCAAGGTGGTTATCGGCATTCAGGGCGATAACGCGCCGTGGGGCTTTGTCAATTCGTCCGGCGTTCAGGATGGTCTGGATGCGGATATTGGCAAGGCTTATGCCGAATATCTCGGCGTCAAGGCCGAGTTTGTGCCGCTGGCCGTTGCCAACCGCATTCCAGCCCTGATGACGGGCAAGGTGGACGTGCTGTTTGCCACCATGGGCATGACGGCAGAGCGCGCCAAGACCATTCAATATTCCAAGCCCTATGCCGGTAACGTTCTGTCGGTTTATGCCGCCAAGGATAAGAAAATCGCCGGTTTCGCCGATCTGACTGGCGTGAGTGTGGGCGTGCCGAAATCCAGCGCCATGGACACAGCCATCACCGAAGGAGCAGGCTCCAAGGCCAACATCCTGCGCTTTGATGATGATGCGGCCAATATTCAGGCGCTGCTGGCCGGGCAGGTTGATGCCGTGGGTGGTAACCAGTTTTACCCGGATCGGCTGAATGCGACGGCGGCTGGCAAATATGAAGCCAAGTTCGATCTCGTCACCCTCTATAACGGTGCGGGCACACGTCCGGGCGAGAAGGACTGGAACGAGTCCATCAACAGCTTCATCGACAAGATCAAGGCCGATGGCCAACTGGCAAAAATCTACGCCAAGTGGATGAAGCGCGAGGTGCCGAAATTCCCGGACAGCTTGCCGAACATTCCTTTCACGGTGAAGTAAGCGGGAGGTCTCCATGCCACAAACAGCCACTGGCCAGGCTCCGCTGATCGCTCTTGAGGGGGTGGAGAAGTGGTATGGAGCCTATCATGCCTTGAAAAACATCAATCTGACGGTTCGCAAGGGCGAGAAAATCGTGCTGTGCGGGCCGTCCGGTTCCGGCAAATCCACCCTGATCCGCTGCATCAACCATCTGGAAGAAATCCAGAAGGGCAGCATCACGGTGGAGGGCACCAAGCTGACAGATTCCGGCCGCGCCATTGATGCGGTGCGGCGTGAAGTGGGCATGGTGTTTCAGAACTTCAATCTGTTTCCGCACAAGACCATCATGGAAAACTGCACGCTGGCCCCCATGCGCGTCAAGGGAGCCAGC
>CAJYRE010000432.1 GCA_913776675.1 Rhizobiaceae bacterium | reverse complement strand
CGCGCACCGATGAAGCAATTGTCTTCAATAATAGTCGGGCCAGCCTGCATAGGCTCCAGCACACCGCCGATGCCAACGCCACCGGACAGATGCACATGCTTGCCAATCTGGGCGCAGGAGCCAACGGTTGCCCATGTATCCACCATGGTGCCTTCGCCAACATAGGCACCGAGATTGACGAAGGAAGGCATCAGGATGGCATTGGGGGCAATAAAGGCTGAATGGCGCACAACGGCGTTGGGCACAGCACGGAAACCGGCGGCGCGGAACTGATCCTCACCCCAGCCTTCAAACTTGGAAGGCACCTTGTCCCACCATGTCGAATTGCCAGGACCGCCCTTGACGACCTCCATGTCATTCAGGCGGAAGGACAAAAGCACCGCCTTTTTCAGCCATTGATGCACAGTCCATTGGCCATCATCGCCGCGCGTGGCAACCCGGACCTTGCCTTGATCCAGCAGGTTCAGGGCTTCGCTCACGGCATCACGGACTTCACCCTTTGTGGAGGTGTTGATGCCGTCGCGGTTGTCAAAGGCGGTTTCGATAACAGACTGGAGAGAGGAAATGGCCGGGGTGCTCATGAGGATTCCTTAAGCTTCATTGGCTAACGTCAGAGTCCGACACCATCGGAATGACGTTGATCACTGGCCAAATTCTCTACTGCATAATTCCTGAAATTGGTATCGATTTAAGGAGAAAATTATGCAGCAGATATAAAGCGCTACAGCGAACCTTTGTACGCCATACAGCGTGAGAGGCGCGATAGAGCATTGATCTGTGCTTGGGAACGGCTCAAGTCTGGCAGGGCGATGTTTTCTCGTCGGGAAAAGATTGGCAAGGACAAAGTTTGGCAAGGACATGGCTTTGTCAAAACATGGTGGCAGAACGATGCTTTCCGCGTGATGCGATGGCAGATGAGTGAAGGGCATGACGATGACAAAAAACGGCAAGACAAAACGGCGGCGGGGCGGAGACAAATGGGGCCCGTTGAAGGATAGCCATACAGATCGCCAGAGTGCGGCGAGCGTACCCTTGACGCCGCAGACCCAATCGCCGTCCTATCGCCTTGCCTATGCGGATGATGATTTCATGTGCCGCGAAGAGCTGCGACCCGTGCGTTTGCAGTTGGAGCTTTTGAAAACCGAAATGGTGCTGGCGGAGCGAGGCATCAAATCAACGGTGGTGATGTTTGGTGGGGCGCGCATTCCGGCTCCGGGACAAGCGGCCTGGGCGGCGCGCAATGATGTGCAGCGGCGTAATCTGGAAGCGGCTTCTGTATTTTATGATGAGGCACGGGCGTTTGCGCGTAAATGCAGCGAATTTTCAGCCACCATGGGCTATCAGGAATATGTGGTGACGACGGGTGGCGGACCGGGCGTGATGGAGGCTGGTAATCGCGGTGCTGCCGATGTGGGGGCTCCCACCATTGGCCTCAACATTGTGTTGCCTCATGAGCAGGCTCCCAATGCGTTTGTCACACCGGAACTGTCTTTCAACTTTCACTATTTTGCCATTCGCAAAATGCATTTTCTGATGCGCGCCAAGGCGATTGTGATTTTTCCCGGCGGGTTCGGCACGCTGGATGAAATGTTTGAAGCCATTACGCTGATTCAGACCAAGCGCATGGCTCCCATTCCGCTGATCCTGTTTGGCAAGGAATTCTGGCACCGGATTATTGATTTTGACAGTCTGGCCGAGTTTGGCACCATTGCGCCTGAAGATGTCAACCTGCTGAATTTTGTGGAAACGGCGGATGAGGCCTGGGCCGTCATTGCGCATTATTATGGCCTTGAGGTTCAGGACCCGGAAGCCGTGACCGCGTAAAATTGTGAAAGCGGTTCAATTTGTTAAGGCCATGAGATCTGAATCGCGCTCGCCTGTCGCGGTGAACAGCATTCGCTGCAACAGGCTTTAGGGCATTTCAGTGTTTCTCGGAAGCACTAAAATGCTCTAACTCTTTGTTTTCATGCATTTTCGGACGGAAAACCGCTACACACTTTTCTCAGGTCAATGCTCTAATTCAACACGCGCCGCAGCCCCGGTGTATCCAGCGAAAAGGCAGGAATCGCCACTTCAAAGGCTTCCCCGGCGTCTGTCACCATCTGGTAATGGCCGTACATCATGCCTGAGGGGGTGTCCAAAGGACAGCCCGATGAATATTCGTAGCTTTCGCCCGGCGTCAGTCGGGGTTGTTCACCCACCACGCCCGGTCCGCTGACTTCATCCACCTGACCATTCTGGTCTGTAATGTTCCAATACCGGCTGATGAGGCGGATGGTCAGGCTGGAATGGTTGGTGATGACCACGCGATAACCCCAAACATAACGGCTATCCTCCGGATCGGATTGTTCGACCAGATAATACGGCTCAACAACAACTTCGATGTCCCGCGTCAGAGCGCGGTACATGAAAGGATTGTTTTCATGGGTTACATGAGCATGCATGAGAGGGGCCGATAACGTTGTCGCCGGGATTAATCTTGTTTTGTGTAAAAAGACTATAGATCAATAAAAACCACGAATAAAATTAATTTCCAGTAAAAAACAAGGGCGCACCTTATTTTTTATGTAGCAACAGAAAGATCTACAGCGCCCTTCGCTATATATGGCGAAGGGCGCTGTATGGTATCGATGAGTGGCTTAACTATGAATTGTGCGAAGCGCCTGATCCAGATCGGCAATCAGGTCTTCGGCGTCTTCGATGCCGCAGGACAGGCGTAACGTGCCCGCAGAAATGCCAAGCTCGGCGCGCGCCTCATCGCTGAGGTTCTTGTGGGTGGTGGTTGCCGGATGGGTGATCAGGCTCTTGGCATCGCCGAGATTGTTGGAAATCTTGATGACCTTCAAGGCGTTTTGCAGGCTGAAAGCGGCTTGTTTGCCACCCTTCAGTTCAACAGCCAGCAACGTTGAGCCACCCTTCATCTGCTTGGCCACAATATCGGCTTGTGGATGATCGGCTCGGCCGGGGTAAATCACACGGGCAATCTTGCTGTTGTCGGCCAGAAAATCAGCAATCTTGCTGGCATTGGCAGTTTGTTGCTTGACGCGCAGCGGCAGGGTTTCCAAGCCCTTCAGCAAGGTCCAGGCATTGAACGGCGACATGGCCGGTCCGGTGTGGCGGAAA
>CAJYRE010000431.1 GCA_913776675.1 Rhizobiaceae bacterium | reverse complement strand
ATCAAGGATCTCGCCGGCAAGACCATTGCCGTCAACACGCTGGGCGCGCATCTGGATTACACTGTGCGGGAAGCGCAGCACCTGCTCAAGCTGCGGGCCGGGCACGGTCACCAGCTTGGTGGCATTTTCCGGCAGGCCAACCGAGTGCAGCGCTTCCCGCACAGTGTAATCCAGATGCGCGCCCAGCGTGTTGACGGCAATGGTCTTGCCGGCGAGATCCTTGATGGAGGTGATGGGGCTGCCTTGCAGCGAATAGAAAATGCTCTGCGTATCCTTATCAATCCCGTTGCTGGGATAGGCGGCCACAAAATCATTGCCACCCGCAATGGAGTTGATCACCGCCGATGTGGCGGCACTGCCCACCTCGACATTGCCGGATGCCAGCGCAAACAGCGATGCCGGGCCGCCTTGCGCATAGCCGACATTTTCCAGCGTGATGCCGGTGCCTTTGAAATAGCCGAGCTTTTCCGCCAGTTCATGGCCGGAAAGGCCGCCCTGGCTGGCCATATAGCGGATGGTGATCGGCTCAGGCTCGGCGGCAAAACCCGGTGTGGATGAAAGTGCCAGCGATACGCCCGCAGACATGAGGGCAAGCGTGCTGAAACGGCGACGGGTCAAGAACATGGTGGTCTCCATAGAATGAGGGATGGGCAGCAAAAGGGCTTTCACGCTTTCAAGGTGGCCCATCGGCAAAGGCGCTTCTGGAGAAGTTCCAGAATGAAATTGGCCGTCAGGCCAAGAGCGGCCAGCAGCAGAATGGCGGCAAACATCAGCGGAATCTGGAAGTTATATTGGGCATTCATCACCTGAAAGCCGATGCCGCTGTTGGCTCCAATCATTTCGGCGGCAATCAGCAGCAGCAGGGCCGTGGTGGCACTCAGGCGCAGGCCCACAAAAATCTGTGGCAGGGAGGCGGGCAGCACAACGCTTTTGAAGATGTTCAAACGGTTTGCGCCATAAACCCGCGCCATCTCGATCAGCTTCACATCCACCTGTTTCACACCGCCAATCGTGGCCAGCAGGATCGGAAAAAGCGTGGCCCAGAAGATGACGAACACCTTCGATGCTTCACCCAGACCCAGCATGAGAATAAACACCGGATAAAGAGCAAGCGCCGATGTCTGGCGAAAAAGCTGCAAGATGGGGTCCAGCACCCGCTCGATCACCCGGATTTGCCCCATCAGCAGCCCCAGCGGAATGCCCAGCGCCACGGCGGCCACAAAGGCAATGCCCGCGCGTTGCAGGCTGATGGTGAGATCGCGCAGCAGCGGACCGGAGGCAAACCCGCGCCACAAGGCGTCCAGCACCCGATCCAGTGGCGGAATGACCGCTGGATTGATCCAGCCCACCGTGGCCGCCACCTGCCACAACACGGCCAGCACCACCAGCGAACCATAACGCGCGCCCGCATGGCGGGCTGCTTTCAACAGCCGGTTGGCCGGATTGGCATTCAGCCCGCGATTGGCTGTGCGATAGGGTTTCAGAACAAGTTCCTGATGGGTATCGATGGCCATGATGACCTCCTTTGAACGGTTATCAGGGAAAAGGCAGTCCAATTCCGGTTCTGTTTATTCGGCAGCCCGTGCCGTTTTCTGGGCCGCATGCGCCCAACGGTTCTGCGGGAAGGGCAGGCCGAGGTTTTCGCGCAGGGTTTTGCCCTCATAAGCGGTGCGGAACAGGCCGCGCCGTTGCAGCTCGGGAATGACCAGATCAACAAAATCGTTCAGGCCGGTGGGCAGCCATGGCGGCAGAATGTTGAAACCATCGGCGGCTTCATTTTCAAACCATTCCTGCAAGGTATCGGCAATGCGGGCCGGGGTGCCGACAATGGTAAAATGGCCACGCGCCGAGGCAATCCATTGATAAAGCTGGCGAATGGTAAAGTTGTTTTCATCGGCAATCTGGCGCATCAGCTCCTGGCGGCTTTTCATGCCCTCGGTGGGAGGTGAGGGCGGCAGGGGACCATCAAGGTCCAGTCCGCGCAGGTCCAGCGTACCGCCGGTCAATCCGTTCAGCAGTTCCAGCCCGTCTTCTTCCGGAAAGAGATCGGTGAGCCGATGATATTTTTCCCATGCCTCCTCATCGGTTCTGCCAATGAAGGGCGAAACACCGGGCATGATCAGCACATGGGCGGGATTGCGCCCATAGGTGCGGGCCTGGGCTTTAATATCGCGGTAAAATTCCTGTGCGGTTTCAATCTTCTGATGGGCGGTGAAAATCACCTCGGCCGTGGAGGCGGCCAGTGCGCGGCCATCGGGCGATTGCCCGGCCTGTACGATGACCGGATGGCCTTGCGGCGAGCGCGACACATTCAACGGCCCTCTGACCTTGAAATGCTCGCCCTTGTGATCGGTATAATGCACCTTGCTCGGCTCATAGAATTTGCCGCTTGCCCGGTCGCGCACAAAGGCATCATCCTCGAAACTGTCCCAGAGCTTTTTGACAACCTCGACAAATTCGGTGGCACGCTGATAGCGCACCGCATGCGGGTGTTGCTGATCCAGATTGAAATTGCGGGCGGCGGCCTCGGTGGCGGTTGTCACCATGTTCCAGCCCGCCCGGCCATTCGACAACAAATCAAGCGAGGCGAATTTGCGGGCCAGATTATACGGCTCTTCATAGGTGGTGGAGGCGGTGGCAATGAAACCGATATGGGTGGTCAGCGGCGAAAGCGCCGAAAACAGCGTGACCGGCTCAAATGTGGACACCTTGGCATTGCCGCCCTCGGTGCCGCCGCCAAAGGAAATCGCCAGCGCATCGGCCAGAAAATAGGCGTCAAACAGGCCGCGCTCGGCGGTCAGCGCCAGTTGTTTGTGAAACTCGAAACTGGTAGCTCCATCCAGCGGCTGATCCGGGTGACGCCAGGCCGCAACATGCTGTCCACCGCCGGGGAGAAAGGCACCCAGTTTGATCTGTCTGGTCATGGTATTTCTTTCTTTTTTCAATTTAAAGTTGTGTTTGCGCTCAAAACGCGACCTTGGCAAAAACCGCACCTTTTGAATGCAAGATTATTTAGCGGGCGACAGCCAAGTTCTCCGGCTGTCGGCGTAACGGCGTGACATTGCCGCTAAACGTCGCTTCCGGCGCAAACGGGCGCTCCAGATAGGGGGTGAATTGGCCAATGGCGCGTTCCAGCCGCTCAATCACGGCAGGCGATACCAGCCTGCCATCGGCAAAATCCTGCCCGGAGGCATAAACGCCCGTTGCCAGGGTTTGCGCTTCAAAAAAGCCAAACAGCGGGCGCAGATGCTGCTCCACCATCAGGGCATGTTTTTCGCCGCCGCCCACAGCGGCCAGAAGCACAGGTTTGCCAATCAGACAGGCCGGGTCGAGAAGATCAAAGAAATGCTTGAACAGGCCCGGATAGCTGCCCTTGTACACCGGACAGGCAATGACCAACGCCTTGGCATGAACAATGCGATCAACAATGTGGCGTCCGCCTTCGCTGAGGTCAAACAGGCTGCGGGCGCTGCCCAGATCTGTGCCCACCTGACCCAGATCATAGGTTTCCGAACTGCGCTTGAAGCGGGCAACCGTCCGCTTGATGGCGTCTTCGACAAGTGTACGGGTGCTGGATGCACTGCTGAGACTACCCGAAAATCCGACAATCACTGGCGTTGACATGGACGGCTCCCCTTTTGAAGTTAGTCTACAGGTTATATAGATTAACTTGGGATGACAATCGCGTTCCGTTTCCAATTCCGGCCGGTTTTGAGTGTAAACTGGCTTTCTCGGAGGGATTTCAGGAATGATTTACCGGAGAGGCTTGCTCAGGACACATCCAGCATCTGCCGCATGTCCAGCGGGCCGTGTTCGATCATCTGATGCAGATCGGCGAGGGATTTTTTGTCGAGAACGGCGGTAATGGCGTCGCGCACTTCAATCATGGTCAGCCTGACCGGGCAGGTTTTTTCGTCCTTGCAATCATCGCAGCGGTGATAGGCGGTGCGGCTGGCGCAACTGATGGGGGCCAGCGGGCCATCCAGCACCCGCAGCGCATGGCCCACCATAATGTCCTGCGGCTTGCGCGACAGGCAATAGCCGCCGCCGCGACCTTTGCGGGCAAACACAAAACCGCTGTTGCGCAGATCGGCCAAAATCGCATCGAGAAACTTTTTTGACATGCCGTGGGCCTCGGCAATTTCTGCCGATTGCGCCACGGTTCCGTCCGCCAGGCTGGCAAGATGATACAGTGCCTTCAGGCCATATTTGCCTTTCATGGACAGCATCAGACTTGTTCCTTTCGCTGACCCCAGCCCAAGCTCTAAAACAGTGCCCAGCGGGACGGGCGAAACCGGATCAGCTCGCCCTGTTTGGCTTCCACATTCAGCGGCAGTTCCACCTCGATGCGGCCATCGGCTCCCAGTCCCAGATCCAGCTCGGCAATGCGCGCGCCCGCCAGACGGCGGCTGGAGACAATCCGGCCTTCCAGCGCCGGACCATCCTGCTGCAGCGCAATGTCCTGCGGGCGGAAAAACAGCCGCGTCACAGCTTTGCTGTCGGGGGTGGAAATGCCGATGGGCTGGCCTTTAAAGGTGATGTCGCCATTGGCCACGCTGATGGGCAGCGAGGCATTATCGCCGACAAAGGAAAACACAAAGGCCGATTGCGGCTTGTCATAAATATCATCGGCAGAACCAACCTGCTCGATCTTGCCCTGACTCATCACCACAACGCGGTCGGCCAGTTCCAGCGCTTCTTCCTGATCGTGGGTGACAAACAGCGTGGTGTGGCCGGTGCGATCATGAAACTCGCGCAGCCATTTGCGCAAATCCTTGCGCACCTTGGCATCCAGCGCGCCAAATGGCTCATCCAGCAGTAGCACGCGCGGCTCAATGGCCATGGCGCGGGCCAGCGCCACACGCTGCCGCTGTCCGCCCGACAATTGTGCCGGATAGCGGCGCTCCATGCCGGTGAGCTGCACCATTTCAATCAATTCTTCCACCCGGCGACGGATTTCGGCCTTCGGTGGACGGTCTTTGGAGGAACGTACATTCAGACCAAAGGCGATGTTATCAAACACCGTCATATGCTTGAAAAGCGCGTAATGCTGAAACACAAAGCCGACATGGCGTTCCTGCACGCTTTTCCACGAGGCATCCTCGCCGCCAAACAGAATGCGGCCTTGCGTGGGAAACTCAAGCCCGGCCACCAGCCGCAGCAGCGTGGTTTTGCCCGAACCCGATGGCCCCAGCAGCGCGATCAGCTCGCCAGAGCGCACATGCAGCGAGACATCATGCAGGGCGGGGAAATCGCCAAAGGTTTTGCGGATCTTGTCAATACGAATGTCCATGAGCAATTCTGTCCTTGGCCCTGCTTAATGTTT
>CAJYRE010000430.1 GCA_913776675.1 Rhizobiaceae bacterium | reverse complement strand
CCGAAGTCGGCGTGGCCGGGGGTGTCAACGATGTTGACGCGAACGCCCTTCCACTCAACCGAGGTTGCCTTGGCGAGAATGGTAATGCCGCGCTCTTTTTCCAGATCGTTACTATCCATCACGCGCTCTGCAACGCGCTGGTTTTCACGGAACGAGCCGGACTGCTTCAGGAGTTCGTCAACGAGGGTGGTTTTCCCATGGTCAACGTGCGCAATGATCGCAATATTGCGAATTTTCATAGTAAGGATCTCTGAGGCTTTGGCGTCAATGCCCAATGGCACGCCTGTTACTTTGAGGCGCTCATACCTTGTTTTTTGCAAATGCGAAAGGGGGGCAGGCGATTCGATTCGCCCTGCCCCCGCTTTCAACGCTGATCTGCACCCGTTGAACGGGCAAATTTCATCCAAACGTCATAAAAACCTTAGGCCGCAAGGCCACGCTTTTTCAGCATCGCTTCCGGGCTTGGCAAGCGGCCACGGAAGGCTTTGTAGGTCTCTTCCGGGTCCACGGCACCACCGATGGAATAGATATTGTCCTTTAGCCGCTTTGCCATATCCGCATTAAAGGCATCGCCGGTTTCCTCAAAGGCCTCAAATGCATCGGCGTCCAGCACTTCCGACCACATGTAAGAATAGTAACCAGCCGAATAGCCATCACCGGAAAACACGTGCTGAAAATGCGGTGTGGCATGGCGCATGACGATGGAGGCGGGCATGCCGATTTTGGCGAGCACCTCGGCCTGCACGGCCATCGGGTCTTCCACCGGCTTGTCTGTGGTGTGAAACGCCATATCGACCAGCGCCGACGAGGTGAACTCCACCGTGTTGAAGCCGACATTGAAGGTTTGCGCAGCCAGCACCTTATCCAGCAGCGCCTGCGGCATGGCCTCGCCCGTCTGATAATGGACGGCATAGGTTTTCAAAATGTCCGGCACCGTCAACCAATGCTCATAAAGCTGCGAAGGCAGTTCAACAAAATCACGCGACACGCCCGTGCCCGACACCGACGGATAGGTGACATCCGACAACATGCCATGCAGCGCATGACCAAATTCATGAAACAGCGTGCGGGCATCATCCAGCGACAAAAGCGCTGGCTTGCCTTCGGCGGGCTTTGCGAAATTACAGACATTGTAGATGATCGGTAATTCGCCCTTTGCACCGTTCTTCAAAGGCAGCTTGTGCTGGGACTGGAAAGAACTCATCCATGCACCAGAGCGCTTGGAGGACCGGGCAAAATAATCGCCAAGGAACAGCGCTTTCAGCGTGCCATCGGCTTCCCGGATTTCAAACACCCGAACATCCGGGTGATAGCCCACCACGTCTTTCAGCGGCACAGCGGTGATGCCAAACAGCTTTTGGGCCACGGCAAAGCAGGCTTCAATGATTTTTTCGAGCTGGAGATAGGGTTTTAGCTCGCTTTCCGAGAAATTAAAGCGCTCTGTACGGAGCTTTTCCGCATAGAAGCGCCAATCCCACGGCGCAACCTCGTGGTTCTTACCATCCTTGGCAATCAGTGCTGCCAATTCCTGCTCTTCCACGCCCGCCTGTTTCACGGCCTTTTCCCAGACCTGCATCAGCAGGCCGTTCACGGCCTCAGGCGTTTTGGCCATGGTGTTGTCGAGCTTGTAAGCTGCGAAATTCTTGTAGCCCAGCAGTTTGGCCTTTTCATCACGAAGCGCCAGCACTTCTTTGACAATCGCACGGTTATCGCGCTCACCGCCATTTTCGCCACGCGCCACCCAGGCTTTGAACGCCTGTTCGCGCAAATCGCGCCGCTCGGAAAATTCGAGGAAGGGCACAATGATCGAGCGCGACAGCGTCACCACATAGGCCTCGCCCTTGCCGCGTGCGCTTGCGGCAGCGGCCATGGCATCTTTGAGAAAATCTGGAAGACCAGCCAGTTCTTCATCGCTGGACAGCGGCAGCGCCCAATCGGTTTCATCGCCCAACACGTTCTGGCCAAAGTTTGCGCCAAGGCTTGCCAGCCGTTCATTGATGGCCGCCAAACGCTCCTGCCCATCCTTGGCAAGCTTGGCACCGGATTTGACAAAGCCCTTCCAATGGCGCTCCAGCACACGGGTCTGCTCCAGCGTTAGACCAAGGCTGTCGCGCTTTTCCCACAGCGCATCAACGCGCGCAAACAGCGCCGCATTCATGCTGATTTTCGAATAATGACGCGACATTTTCGGCGCAATGTCGCGCTCCAGCGCCTGAATCACCTTATTGGTATCGGCACCGGCCTTGTTCCAGAACAGGGCCGAAACGCGGGACAGGCCATCGCCCGCAATTTCCAGTGCCACAATGGTGTTTTCAAATGTCGGCTCAGACTGATCGCCTGCAATCGCATCAATCTCGGCGTTATGCTCGTTCAAAGCCACTTCAAACGCCGGTGCAAAATCCTCATCCTTGATGTTTTCAAATCGCGGCAACCCGTGCGGGCCGCTCCATTCGGTGACGGTGGAATAGGATTTTTCACTCTGGCTCATGGCGCGATTCCTTCATCAAAACTCTTTGAAAGATATAGGCACCCGTTTTCCAATTGTCACGTCTTGCAGCACGATCAGCAATTTCAATTCGGGTCTGATTGCGTTAGCAACAAACAACACACGCCGATTTCCCTCGCCAGTGACTGTCCCATGAGCCAATACCAAACACCGCCTGCCCGCATGAGCGAAAACCGCACCTCAATGTTGGGTGCGC
>CAJYRE010000429.1 GCA_913776675.1 Rhizobiaceae bacterium | reverse complement strand
TGACAGTCGCAAAGCTGGTTATCGATCCATTTATGGGTGCTGCACTCGCCATCAGCATCGCAATTGCAGCCATGATGGCGCTGCGCTGCCTGCATCCACCCAGCGGTGCGGTGGCTTTGACAGCCGTTCTGGGCGGATCGGCTATTCATGATCTGGGGTATGGCTTCGTGCTGTGGCCGGTGGCCGGAAATTCTATTGTGTTGCTCACGGTGGCGATCATTTTCAACACTATGTCTGGCCGCCCCTATCCGCATGCGCTGCGGCTACAGCCCGCAAGTCATGGCACAAAAGATCCGGCTCCTGCCCAACGCATCGGTTTTTCCTCTGCTGATCTGGATGATGTTCTGAAGGATTTTGATCAGGTGCTGGACATTGATCGGGACGATCTCGAAACAATCCTGCATCGCACGGAGCTGCGCTCCTTTCGCCGCCGGGCCAGACATCTGGATTGTGCCAGCATCATGTCCCGCGACGTTGTTGGCGTTGCACCGGATGATCTATTGAAAACAGCCCATGACGTGATGCGCAGCCACCATTTAAAAGCTTTGCCGGTGACCAATGATCGTGCAGAGGTCGTTGGCATCGTGACGCAGACAGACCTGCTCGACAAGGCAAGCTGGGCAAACGGTCGCCCCACCATTGGCCTTGTTCAACGCCTGCGGCTGATGTTCTCAGGGCGCAGCGCGCCCAATGGCACAGTAAAAGACATCATGACCTTTCCGGTGCAAACGGTCTCGCCCGAAACGCCCGTTGAAGAGGCGATCATCATTCTGGCCGAGCAGGGCTTGCATTATCTGCCGGTTGTCAGTGGTCACAACAAGCTGGTGGGGATTATCTCGCAATCGGATGTGATGGTCTCCATGCTGGCAGACAGGGCCGGTGAAGAAACTAAAAGAGAGAGTCTGTCTGGTTCGATGTGAACCAGACAGACACATCGGGATGGTCCTTGCTTGTCACTCGGAAGCGTTGCAACGGATCCAGCCATGGCCCGGCTGATAGTGCCATGCCATGTGCCCCTGCTGATCGAGCGTGAACAGCGACAGCCAGCCATTGTCAAACAGCGCCCGCACATGGGCGTGTCTGCCCAGAATATCCGAGATGGCTTCCTTCGGTGCTTCCACCGCCACGGTTAACCGCAAGGGTTCATGCACAAAGGCCTCGCCATCATGCACGGATTGCCATGGCAGGCCCGTCCGCAAGGTGCCGCCATTGCCTTCCACGACGCCGATACCGCCGACGACATTGTGCAACAGCTTGTTGCCAGCCCCAAACAATGCTGGTGCCACAGAAGAGCCGAAATATTGCAGGCTGATCCAGCTTGCGACGACCACAGGGGCGGTCAGGATCAGTTCCAGCACTTTGAAGCCTTCATCCTGCTGCCAGGCATAATCATGCAGGAAAGCCTGCCCTTCCAGATTACGTCCCCGCGTCCGCGACCGTGGGGCGGCAATGAAGGCCCGGCAACCCGCAAGGCCGAATTCTGGCCGAACTTCCGCCCAGTCCCGGCTCCGCTCGATGATCGAGCTTGCGGTGGCACGGGGCAGACGCTGCGCCCGCTCGGTCCGGGCCAGCCGCCCGGCCTGATCCAGCCAGGTGCGAATGGGCGCAAGATCGCCCTGTGAGGAAAGGCCCACATCGCCGTCAAACAGCGTTACCGCATCGGTTGTCGTGTCATGCAGCGCCGCGATGAACAGCGTATCGGCTGGAATGACGATACCTTTCTGGGCAAGCGCTGCCCGCACCTCAGTTTCATTGAGCAGGCCAGCCAGTAGCCGGGCATTTACATCCCCCGCATAGCCGCCGCAGGCACCGCAATGCAGCGCGCTGGCGTAAGGATTGTTCACGACATTTGCGCCGTGGCCACAGAGCAGCACGACCCGGGCAAAGCCATCCGTCAGCGACATGGCCCGCAGCACGGTTTCAGCCATCGTGATCCGCCGGTCGAGATCAATCTCCGGACCAAACTGCGGGGCAGGGGCATCGGGCTTTTGGCCTTTTGCCAGTCCCAGCCCATCTTTCAGCAGCTTTGCCGCATAGACTGGCCCCATGGCTTCGACAAAGGCGAAGGAGGAAACCGCCGCCAGTTTGAACCGGCCCCAGGCCCGCAGCGCACGGGCAGCAAACCGGGCTTGCTTGTCGCATTTATCCTCTCTTTCGATGGCGCTACAGGTGAAGACCGAGGGTTTCAGCAGCACTGGCAAACGATTTTCGCTGACATCGGAGGCAAAGCCCTTGTGGCTGGTGCCCAGCCCGAAGAAACCGGCAAAACCCGCCGTCTGGATGCCGGGGTCAATGCTTTCCAAAGCCCGCCGGAACACTTCCGACCGCACATCGATACAAAAGGCTGCGTGCAACAGGGGCCGCTGGTCGGTGGGCTGCACAGACAAGGCGGTGCTGAGTTTTTCGGCCAGCACCCGTTGGGCCGCCCGTTCTGCTGCGGATTGCAGCACCGCATCGATCTGAACCTGATCATCAACAGCCACCGGGCCAAGATGCGTGTTGCGAATGCTCCGCCATTCCGCTGAAATCGCCGTCTGATACCGCTCATACAGAGCTTCTTCAAACACCAGCCGGATGGCCAGCAGCTCCAGCGCGGTTTGGTCTGATCCGCCATCCAATTCGGCTTTCCATTGCAGGTGCCGGGCATATTGCGCCCAGCCGCCGAGGCTCAGCAGCAATTGGTGGAAATAGGTGCCCGGTTCTGCGCCAAAGCCCAGCCGCTTTGCTGCCCGCTCAATCAACCCTTGCGCCGTTTCCGGTGTGCTGGCAACCGAGAGGCCGAAGCCTTCCAACCCCAGAATTTCCGGTGTCAGATCATGAATGGCAAAGGCCCGCCAGGTGGCATAGAAGGCATTGTGCCGGGATGCGGCCCAAAGCGCCTGCCCCTGATCGAAGAAGCCTGCGGCAAACGTGCCGATCCGTTCCGCCACCAATCCCGGCCAATCCTTGCCAGTGGCATGAGCTGCTAGATCGGCAATGGTTGGGAGCGCCTTTGGTGCAGGTGGCTCCTGCTGCAGGGTTGCCTTCAGACCTTCAAGATCGAGCTGTCCGGCAAGTGCGCTGGTGTCGAGTGCAGCGATCAGATCGGCATCGATAATCTCGCCTTTCGTAATCCGGTCCATATAATGCTGCCGGGGCAGGGCAAGACGCACACCGCCAATCCGCGTGAGAAGAGATGCCGTTTCTTCAAAACTGGCCTCAGCCTGTCCGAAGAAGGGGTTGACGGCCACAGTGGCTGTCAGCGGCCAGGCGGGCGGAATGGCCCGCACCGCCTGATCTGCCGCTTGCGCCAAGGCATCACCGTGCAGGGTGTCGATTTTGATCATCGTATTCATGGGTTTAATCCTTGGCTTGAGCAGAAAGGGCGGTTTGGGTGGTGGCAGTTTCAGAGAGCTGCCAGCCGCCCAGCAGCCGGTCAAAAAGGGCATTGACGTAAAGACCGTTGGCGAGATGAACCCTGAGGCCAGCCGCTGCCGGATGATA
>CAJYRE010000428.1 GCA_913776675.1 Rhizobiaceae bacterium | reverse complement strand
ATGGCCGCGATTGTAATGGGCAAAGCCATCTTTGCGCATCGAGGCCAGCATGGCGGCATGGACCGCGCCAAATGTGTTGCCGGGTTTCAATTGCTCCAGCCCGGCGGCAAAGGCGTTTTCAAGGCTTGCAAACACCCGGCGCGCCAAGGGAGATGGGCTGCCATGGGTGAAGGTGCGGGCGCTATCAGAGGAATAGCCATCCACCAGCGTGCCGACATCGGCCTTGATCAGTGCGCCGGGCGTGACGATGGCACCAGAATCGCCGAGATCAGCGCCGATGGATATGAAATCCCAATGGCCGCTCAAGCTGAAACCGCCCGCACCTGCCGCTTCGCGCGCGCCCGCTTTCCATGCATCGGACAGGGCCGCAACAGATACACCGGGCGCAACTATTGCTGCCATGCGGATCAACCCGGCCTCGGCGGCGTGGGCGGCTTGGCGCAAACGGGTGATTTCACGCATGGATTTCACCGCCCGCATGCGGCGCAGCACAGACGAGCCATCCTGCCATGTGACGCCGGGAATGGCCTGTTGCAGCGCGATGAAATCGGCGGTGGGCATGAATTCCAAATCAACCCCAAGGCTGGCTTTGCTTAAGCCCCGCTCTGCCAAAAGATCGGCCAGCAGGCCAAAACAAACAGCGCGATCAAAGGTTTCCGGCCGTGGCCCGGTGTTGCCTGCCACCTGATAGGCGGCATTGAGCTGCTCAAGCGTGTCAACGCCGGTGAGATTCACCATATCAATCCAGATGCGGTGGGTGCGCAAATCCACATGGGGCGCATGGGCGCGGATGGCTCCGCCCGCATGGTCGCTGGCAATGGCCGCCAGACGCTGATCGGCATCGGCAGGCACCAGCGCCATGGCCGCGCCCGCCCGGCCCCACATGGCGGCCACGCCCGCCGGTGCGCCCACCACATAGTGAAACGCTTCCGGCTGAAACACCACCAGAGCCTCAAGCCCGGCTTCCTGCATCAATTCTGCCGCATAGGCGCGATCCACATCACTCATTCATAGCACTCATGATTTCAGGGCAGAGGCCCATGCACAGGGTTTGGTTTCACCGCAGTTATTAAATGCCCTTCAGGGGTGCTGTCCAGCAGAGGCGAAATGGAATGCGGGGCCAAAGCCCCTTTCACGCACCCCTTTTTTCTAAGGGGTTTGGCAATACGCAAAAATCTTCCTCGGCTTCTTTTGTGGAGATATTATTCTATAGAAATAATAGATAATGGAGACGGGACATGCCAGACACTGCACACAACGCCATCGCACGGCGGACATTGATGAAATTCTCGGCGCTGGCGGCGGCGACGGTGGCGGGGGCCAATGCTTTGGGCCTCAGCGCCGCCCATGCCGAGGGCGATGGCCTGAGCCTGAAGGGCAAGCGCATTGGTATCAGCACGGCGGGCACCGATCATTTCTTTGATTTGCAAGCCTATAATGCCCAGATTGCCGAGGTGAAGCGGCTGGGTGGCGAGCCGATTGCCGTGGATGCAGGCCGCAACGATGGCAAGCTGGTGGCGCAGCTTCAAACCCTGATTGCGCAAAAGCCCGATGCCATTGTGCAATTGCTGGGCACGCTGACGGTGATTGACCCATGGCTGAAAAAGGCGCGCGATGCGGGCATTCCGGTGCTGACCATTGATGTCGGCTCCAACAATTCGCTGAACAATTCCACCTCGGACAATTGGGGCATTGGCAAGGATCTGGCGTTGCAACTGGTGTCGGATATAGGTGGCGAGGGCAATATTGTCGTGTTCAACGGCTTTTATGGCGTCACCCCTTGCGCCATTCGTTATGACCAGCTTGTCAATGTGGTCAAATATTTCCCCAAGATCAAAATCATCCAGCCGGAACTGCGCGATGTGATTCCTAACACCGTGCAGGATGCCTTTACCCAGATCACCGCCATTCTCAACAAATACCCTGAGAAGGGCTCCATCAAGGCCATCTGGTCGGCGTGGGATGTGCCGCAACTGGGAGCCACCCAGGCGCTGGTGGCCGCAGGCCGCACCGAAATCCGCACCTATGGCGTGGATGGCAGCCCGGAAGTGCTTCAGCTTGTGGCCGATCCGGCATCCCCTGCCGCAGCCGATGTGGCCCAGCAACCGGCCGAGCTGGGGCGTCAGGCCATTCGCAACGTTGCGCTGCTGTTGTCCGGCAAAACCCTGCCGCGTGAGAGCTATGTTCCGGCCCTGCTGGCCAACAAGCAGAATGTCAAGGAAATCTCGAAAAAGCTCGGCATTGGGTGAGGTGTGAGAGGGGGCGCAACACACACCAACACGAGAGGAACAGGCATGAGTGACGGGCAAGATACGCAGAGGCTGGCCATTCAGTTTCAGGCCATTGCCAAGCATTTTGGCGTGGCAAGGGCGCTGGATGATGTGTCGTTTGCGGTGCGGGCGGGCACGGTGCATGGGCTTGTTGGGCAAAATGGCGCTGGCAAATCGACCTTGATCAAAATTCTGGCCGGATTGCACCGGCCAGACAGCGGCTCGATTGTGCTGGACGGGGTGGAAACCACCGCTCTTTCGCCGCATCAGGTGGAAAAGCTGGGCATTCATTTCATCCATCAGGATCGCCTGCTGGTGCCCTCGTTTACGGTGGGCGAGGCGCTGTTTCTGGGCCATGAGCCGCGCATTGCCGGCACGCCGTTTCTCAATCGCCGCGCCATGAAGCGGCAGGCCGAGGCGATTTTGCAGACCTATTTCGGCCTGCATTTGCCCACCAGCACGCTGGTGGCAGATTTGACCACGGCGCAAAAGCAGATTGTGCAAATCACCCGCGCCTTGCTGGCCCAGCCGAAAGTGCTGGTGTTTGATGAGCCGACAGCGGCGCTGGTGCGACGCGAGGCCGATATTCTGTTTGCGCTGATCCGGCGGCTGCGGAGCGAGGGTGTCACCATTGTCTATATCTCTCACTATCTGGGAGAAATCGAGGCGCTGTGTGACGACATCACCGTGTTGCGCAATGGTCAGGTGGTGGTCAGCCGCCCGCTTGAGGGCCTCACCGCCAAGGAAATTGCCACGCTGATGGTGGAGCGCGACATTGCCGACATGTTTCCCAAGGCGGTGGTGCCGCGTGGCGAATGCCTGCTGGACATCCGGCATTTGAGCCTTGCGGGCCATTATCAGGATGTGTCCCTGCGCCTGCATCGGGGCGAGGTTCTGGGCATCACCGGGCTGCTGGGGTCCGGGGCCAAAAGCTTTGTGCAAACGCTGTTTGGTCTGCAAACGCCCACCGCTGGCACTGTTGAAACCCCAGATGGACCGGTGAATTTTACCAGTCCGAAACAGGCTGTGGGGCGCAAGCTGGCGCTTGTGCCGGAAGATCGCCGGGTGGATGGCGTGGCGCTGGATTTGAGTGTGGCGGAAAATATCACGCTGGCCAGTCTGGAGCAGTTTTCCAGGGCCGGTTTTTTGGCCCATCAGCTTGAGAAAACGGCGGTGGAGCGGCTGATTGCGCAATTGCAGATCAAGACAGCCGGGCCGGATGCGCCGGTGCGCACGCTCTCGGGCGGCAATCAGCAAAAGGTGGCCATTGCCAAATGGCTCAGCCGCCACTCGGAAATCTATCTGCTCGATGAGCCAACCGTGGGCGTCGATATTGGGGCTAAGGTCGAGATTTATCAGGTGATTGCCAATCTGGTGGCGCGCGGAGCCGGGGTTATCATCCTGTCGTCCGATCTGCCCGAGCTGGTTGGCATTGCGGATCGGGTGCTGGTGTTTTTCCGCGGGCGGATCACGGCCGAGCTTCCATCACACGCACTGACGGCGGATGCGATTTTTGCCGCCACAACAGGGTCAGCAGAAAGGCAGCAGCATGTCGGTTGAGCAGACACAGGTTTTAACATCCTTTGAGACAGGGCCTTTTCGGCTCCGGACATGGCAACGGGGAGCGGTGGCGGCGCTGCTGCTGCGCACCGGCTCCCTGCTGGGCATTCTGGGCGTGTTCACATTTTTTGCGCTCACAGCCCCCTATTTTTTCAGCCTTGGTAATCTGGGCAATATTCTGGGTCAATCGGCCATTCTGGGTGTGCTGGCCTTCGGCTTGACGGTGGTGATCATTGCAGGCGGGCCGAATGTGGTTACCGGCGGCATTGATCTGTCCCTGGCGGCCAATATGGGGCTGAGTGCGGCGGTTTATGCCAGTCTGGTGCAGGCGGGCTGGGGCGATGGCGCAGCCATCGTCGCCGCCCTTGCCACGGGGGCAGCCATTGGCCTTGTCAATGCGCTGGCGGTGGTGGTGGTGGGCATTGTGCCGCTGCTGGCAACGCTTGCGGTGATGAATGTGGTGGCCGGGCTGGAACTGGTGCTGACGCAAAACACCGTCATTCCTGCCGCCACGGATTTTCTCTCCGCCCTGTCCGCCAACGGCCCGCTGGGCCTGCCGGTGCTGGCCTATGTGCTGTTGGGGCTGGCGGCTCTGGCCACCACCATTGTGCAATATACGCCGCTGGGTCTGCGGCTCTATGCTGTGGGCGCTTTTCCCGAAGCAGCGCGGGC
>CAJYRE010000427.1 GCA_913776675.1 Rhizobiaceae bacterium | reverse complement strand
TGATCGCATGGAACGAACGCTATCAAACAGTCAGCATCGACCTCGTAAAGTGCCAAGTATCTTGTTCAGCGTTAACCAGCGGTAAAGAATACAACCCAAACATTGCATTGACCAGCAAACTTATGTTGCTGGACGGGGCTGTCTTTGATGAGTATGACTCTGATGCAAAAAGACTTTTCAAATCTGCGCAATCGAAGCTTGGATCACTTTGTTTCGGACAGATTTATGGTTTCAAACCCATTCTTGCATTTGGGGGGAACAGGTCTCTGGCCAACTTGGCAACCTATACTGCGTTACCGCATATGGCGATTTTGGCACAAGCCCATCAATTCCAATTGATGGACAATTCGCCATTTCCGCCCAAGCCCGTACGCGTGATCGGTGAGTAGCGAAAAACCGTTATTGCTATATCGCTTGGAGATCAAAATGTCTGGAAAGCCTGTTTCCCTAAAAGGTCATATGCATGTCTGCCCAAAAGTTGATCCGGGGCCACGACCGCATATTGGTGGCCCAGTGATTTCAACGCAGCAAAGCTTCGTGACTGTTGATGGCGTGCCGATTGCGACGGTTGGGGACACTTGTATTTGTACAGGTGTTCCAACCAGCGACGGTATTGCCGGTGGCTCGACGATTGCCAACATTAATGGGAAATCGATTGCACGGCTGGGCGATCCTTGTGATCATGGAGGAAAACTGACCCAGGGTGTTCCGTGGCTGACCTTCGAGTGAGACATTCAATTACAGATCCTGTTTGAGATTGTGTCAAGACTGCGTATTGATCGGTTTCTGAAGGGCAATATTCCTAGTACTTTTAGGGCGTTAGTTACGGTGTAGATTGCCAATAGCGACCCGCATCAAACCCCGCAAATGGACTGCACCGATCTTGCACCGTTTAAGCCCGGCACTGACATCACCTTCGTCGGAGCCAGCTTTGCGCCCGGCGGCCAGCCGCAACCCAGCTGGACGTGCGGCTTGAAGGTTTGCCAATTGGAGAAACGCCTGCGGGTGTATGGCCCGCGCCAGTGGCGGGCAAAGACTCGCAAAACATGGCGGGGCCTGATTGACCGCGAAAAAGAAGACGCCCTTGATGGCTGGGACCTGATGCAAGCCGAGCCGGTTTCCTACGTGCCGCTGGATTGGCGGCTGGCGTTTGGCGGCAGGCATGAGCATGAAACCATAGAGACCAATCCCATCGGCATCGGTCTGGTGGATGAAGCCCGCTTCAAGGAGCGGCCGGAATGGCCCGCACCGCAGATCGAAGATGAGACAAACCCCATCCTCTCTGTGCATGATCGCCCGCAGCCTGCCGGATTAGGCCCCGTTTCGCCCTTTTGGGACAGCCGCGCCCGCTTGGCTGGAACCTATGATGATGAATGGCTGGAAAAGAAGCATCCGCTTTTGCCAGAGGATTTCGACTTTCGCTTCTGGCAGGCCGCATCGCCAGATATGATTGCCGATCCGTGGCTTTATGGGCACGAGCCGTTTGAGCTACACCGACTGCTTCCCCACTTTGAGGTTTTGAAAGGCTTTCTGCCAAACATTACCCTTCAACTGGCTATCGATCAGGGACGCGGCATTGAAGCGGGACCCATGGTGCTGGATGGCGTGCATTTCGACATGCGCCCCGGTATCGGTCGGGTCTTCCTGACATGGCGTGTCGGTTTTCCCTGGCCGGAACGGCGTGGCATGCCGGTGCTTTCTATCGTTCAGCAACGGGAGGCCGTTTGATGGACGTAAACGTTACGGCAACCCCTCGTACCCACCAAAATGTCACAGCGGAAGCCTTTAGCACCGGTGCGATTGAACGAAACGGCCTCGTTGCCGATCAACCGGTGATATGGAACCGGGGTGGAGATTATTTCTACCAGTACAAAGCCCCAAGCAATGCCGACTCCGTTGTAGAATTTCATGATGAAGCACTGAGAAAAAAACTTCGAGATGCGGAAGAGGCAAAAGCCAAACAACCACCGCCAACGGCTCCCGATCCTGCGCCGCCGGAGCTGATCCCTGACCAAGGTGATGCCCTTGCGGTCTGCCTCTCGCCGGATGTGTGCAAGTCGCCGCACAGAGCAGTTCCCTACATGAGCTGGGGTAAGGCGGACGACAAGCAGAACTACTCTCCCAACGTCCGCTCGAACGGCAAGGTGATTAAACGGCAGGATTCGAAATTTTCCTGCTGCTATGGCGATGAACCGGGCACCGGCAAGGGCGTCAAATCCGGCACGGTTGGCGATGTGGTAGAGCCGGTCACATCCTCCACAATTGTGCGCGCTAACGGTATTCCCGTGCAGCGGCACACAGATCGCTGCACACTTAACAACGGCAATTGCCCGGGTGAATATGTCCACGTCAAATCCACGGCGGTTCACCCTGCACCCGATGGCAATGACGCGCAAGACAAGACACGCGACCAGAAAATCGCAGACTACGCGCAATCAAAGGGCTGGACACGTGCGGCTGACGGCGGTTGGAACACCAATCCTGGCGGGGTTGGCTGGGCATCCAACGAAAAAGTTTGCGAGGAGATGGATTATGTCAACAGCGGTCGGGGCAATGTCCAGCCTCTGACACTTGGGTCCGGTCCATCCGAAATCAAAGCCTATGAGCCATCCTGGACAGAGCGGATCGAAAGCTCTGTGCAGAGTGGATTGATGTCACTGTGGCTACATGCATCAATCGCAGACACATACCGTTCCATGGGTGATTTGGAGAATACCGTTGATCATCTGCGTATCGCTTATGAGAGCGAGGGCGGCGTAGCAAACCCGTTTGTTTTAATCAGCCTCGGTGCCACATTGTATGATCGTG
>CAJYRE010000426.1 GCA_913776675.1 Rhizobiaceae bacterium | reverse complement strand
GGTTATTCCTTCACTTCTGCCGGTTCTGGCACCGCTGGTGGTGTATTTTGGCGTGTTGCTGATGTCCGGTTCGAAGGCGTCCGCTTTTGCGGCCTTGGGCGCATCCTTGCTGGGGGTGATTGTCAATGGTCTGTTTGTGGCGATTTCCATGACCTCCGGGGGCGGTGCCTGGGACAATGCCAAGAAAAGCTTTGAAGATGGCTTTGTCGATAAGGATGGCACCCGTCACATGAAAGGCTCTGAGGCACACAAGGCCTCTGTCACCGGAGATACCGTGGGAGACCCTTATAAGGATACGGCTGGCCCGGCCGTCAACCCGGCCATAAAGATCACCAATATTGTGGCACTGCTGTTGCTGGCGGTGCTGGCAGGCTAATCACTTTATGATCGAAAAAAACCGCAGTTGGAAAACTGCGGTTTTTTGTCTGTTTGTGGCAATCTTATTATTTGCCGAACATATTGCGGATGCTGTTGGCCGCACCGCCGCCGCCAGACAGAATTTGTTGAAGGAAGGTCATGTCGCGGCCGCCTGTCGGCGTGGTGCGCGATACCATGTCAAACACCTTGCCATCCTTCATCGTGTAGTTGGCGCGCTGTTTGACAGTGCCATCCTTGGTGAAATAGATGGCGAGAACCTGCTGGTCCACGATATGCTGCTTCATGAAGGCAACCGGACGCGAGCGGGTCTGCGAGATGTAATAGAACACTTCGCCATCAAACGTGGCGGTGGTGGACGGCGTGCCAAGGCTGAGCAAGACCTGCTCGCGGCTTGCGCCAACCGGAACAAGATCAAGCGCTTTTGGATCCACAACATAGCCGTTATGGTAGATTTCGCCCGTTGTACAGCCGGAAAGCCCAGCCGTTGCGATCAGCAGGGTCATCGCAGCCATGCCCACGGCTTTAACGTGCGGCTGGAAATACCGTCTCTTCAATGATGCGTCTCCCATCATGCTCTCTTGTCCCGCTCTCTGTGTGTTCAGCGGTTTGAGTGTTGGCCATATCATTGTGGCCTTTCCGGGGAAACCGCAAAAGGCAACGACAATAGTATGATCGATCCAAATTCATAGTGTCGGTTTGTCGCCAGCCTGGCAAGTATGACAACAAGCTGGACAAGGCGGCATTGCAATTCACTCTTGCTTCGGTAAACCAGCTTGCGTCATCATGCAACATCAGCCACGCGCTTGCGCGCCCCTCAAACAAGTAAAGTAGGCATTGTCATGATTTTTGACGTGTTCAAGGTGAAAAAGAACAACCGACAGATTGTTGATCGGCAATATGCCCTGCTGACTGAGGCGGCACGCACGCCCCAATTCTATCTGGCTCTTGGGGTGCCGGATACCGTCATGGGCCGGTTTGAGATGTTGTCGCTGGTGATGATTCTCTATTTTCGGCGCACCGCGCAATCGGCCAGAAGCGGGCAGGAAGTGGCGCAGGAAATCATCGATGCGTTTTTTCAGGATATAGATCATTCCATTCGTGAGTTGGGAATTGGGGATCAATCCGTGCCCAAGCGTATGAAAAAACTGGCCGGAATGTTCTATGGCCGGTTGGAAACCTATAGTGAGGCGCTTGCGCGAAAACATCCTGAGGGGCTTGCAGCAGCTCTGAAACGCAATATACACCCCGAAGGTCACGATGCGCAGGATATGGACGGTCTGGCGCAATGGGCTTTGCGGGCCGATGCGGCCCTGGCAGAGATGGCGGAAGATGCGGTGGTAACCGGTTCGGTGACTTTGCCGCTTCCAGATGAACAGGATTAACAATGAAATCGCAGGGGTCTGCTGACATGGACATTCCTTTTTCCTACCCCGTCAAGGTTGGGCATATTTCTGCAAACGCCGTCCGTGTGCGGATTGAAGCCAATGCCGAGGAACTTCTGGGATTGGCAAAGCTATGGAATGTGCTGACTGTACGTTTCCTGAAGGCTGAATTGCAGATTTCCCGCTGGAAAAAAGATGGTGTCCGTATCAAGGGCACTGTCGAGGCCGAGATTGAGCAGGCCTGTGTGGTGACGCTTGAGCCGGTCGTCAGCCAGATCAACGAGCAACTTGAGCAGGTTTTTGTGCCCGAAGGCTCCAAACTGGCGCGGTTGACGCTGGATGGACAGGGCGAAATGGTGATTGATCCCGATGGCCAGGATCTGCCGGAGCCATTTGTGGGCGATACCATTGATGCGGGCGCTCTGGTAACAGAATTTGCGGCTTTGGCCATTGAGCCTTATCCGCGCAAGCCGGGCGTTGAATTCTCTGGTCATACGGAGGATTCCGGGGCCGAGATTATCCGCCCATCGCCTTTTGCAGCATTGAAGGACTGGAAAAAGGATTAGGCTGGTTTTTCGGGTTTCGCCGCATGGGCTTGAAACCTGTCATGAAACATGGCCGTCAGCAGATTAGCCGATCAATATTGTCATTCGGATGGCGAGAGCATGTGTAACACTGCTGACAGTCGGCACAAATATGTTGTGCGCCGGATCAAAACCAGTATTTTGGCCAAAATTTCACCCGGTGGTGAAAAGAAGGGATAAGACACGTGGTCAAGATTTCTCTCGATGTCATGGGAGGCGATTTCGGTCCTGAAGTTGTCATTCCAGGGGCAGCGAAGGCGCTGGAGCGCCATCCAGATATCACGTTCGTGCTGTTCGGGCGGCACGACGAGTGCGAAGCTTTGCTGGCGCGCTATCCGACACTCAAGGAACGGTCGGTTTTTCACAATTGCGATGTGGCCATTGCTATGGATGAAAAACCAAGTCAGGCGCTTCGGCGTGGGCGCAATGTTTCTAGCATGTGGCAGGCCATTGCTGCGGTCAAGACGGGTGATGCCGATGTGGCGGTTTCGGCTGGCAACACCGGTGCCTTGATGGCCATGGCCAAGTTCTGTTTGCGCACCATGCCCAATATCGAGCGTCCGGCCATTGCCGGCATCTGGCCCACGCTCAAAGGCGAAAGCATTGTGCTGGATATTGGTGCCACCATTGGGGCTGATGCCAAGCAATTGCTCAGCTTTGCGGTGATGGGCGGTGCCATGGCCCGTGCCCTGTTCGAGATTGAGCGTCCTACAATTGGTTTGCTGAACGTTGGCGTGGAAGAAATCAAAGGCCAGGAAGAAGTCCGCGAGGCCGGTCGCCTGTTGCGTGAAGCCAATATCGACAGCCTCCATTACTCTGGCTTTGTCGAGGGCGATGATCTGGGCAAAGGCACGGTGGATGTTGTGGTGACAGAAGGGTTCACCGGCAATATCGCGCTGAAGGCAGCGGAAGGCACGGCAAAGCAGATTGCCTCTTACCTGCGGGCCGCGATGTCGCGCAGTCTTTTGTCGCGCATCGGCTATCTGTTTGCCAAGGGCGCGTTTGATGCCCTGCGAGAAAAGATGGACCCGCGCAAGGTGAATGGCGGCGTGTTTCTCGGATTAAATGGCATTGTTATAAAAAGTCATGGTGGAACGGACGCAGAGGGGTTTGCAGCCGCCATTGAGGTTGGTTACGACATGGTGCGTAACGGTCTGACCAAGAAAATTGAAAATGACTTGAAGCTTTATCACGATCTGTTCCCCTCAAATGCGGGTCCGGAAGCAGCGTGATTGACAGGATGTTGAAGACATGATTCGTTCAGTTGTTCGCGGTGTTGGGGCAGCGCTTCCCAAACGGGTGCTGAGTAATCGCGAAATGGAAAGCATTGTTGACACATCCGATGAATGGATTGTGCAACGCACCGGCATCCAGCAGCGCTACATTGCCGGTGAGGGCGAAACAACGGCCTCTCTCGGTGCTGAAGCGGCCTTGAAAGCCATTGAATCTGCCGGTCTGTCTGCCGCAGATATTGATATGATTATCTGTGCGACCTCGACGCCTGACAATACATTTCCGGCAACCGCCGTGAATATTCAAAACCGTTTGGGAATCACGCACGGATTTGCCTTTGACGTGCAGGCTGTCTGTAGTGGTTTTGTCTATGCTGTTACCACCGCCGATGCCTATATTCGCGGTGGCTTGGCGCGTCGTGTTCTTGTGATCGGTGCAGAGACCTTTTCACGTATTCTGGACTGGACGGATCGCACCACGTGCGTGCTGTTTGGCGATGGTGCAGGTGCCATCCTTCTGGAAGCGGCTGAAGGGGCCGGTACCACGGCTGACCGTGGTGTGCTGACAGCGCATCTGCGTTCGGACGGAACCCACAAGGACAAGCTCTATGTGGATGGGGGGGCCTCAACCACCGGAACTGTCGGGCATTTGCGCATGGAAGGCCGCGAGGTGTTCAAACATGCCGTCGGTATGATTACCGATGTGATTGAGCAATCGTTTGAGGCCTCTGGCATGACGGCGGCCGACGTTGATTGGCTGGTGCCACATCAGGCCAATCGCCGTATCATTGATGGCTCTGCCAAAAAGCTGGGCATCCCGCTGGAAAAGGTGGTTGTGACTGTTGCGGAACATGGCAATACGTCGGCTGCATCCATTCCGCTTGCTCTTTCGGTGGCTGTTGGTGATGGACGAATCAAGCCGGGTGATGTCGTGTTGCTGGAAGCCATGGGCGGCGGTTTTACCTGGGGAGCCGTTTTGCTGCGCTGGTAAGTGGTGCAGCGGGTTGCGGCAAAGCCGGGTTTGGCACCGCAATGTGCAGCAAACTGAAATTGTTCAGCAGATAGAAAGTGTTAAAGTCATGATTCGCGCGCCATATTTGGCGCGTGATGCGATAACGGTGCTTGACCGATCAGCATTGGATCAATAGTCTTGATGACGAGGATTGATATACGAGATGAACGGACGGGATCTATGACTGGCAAAACTGTGACACGGGCGGATTTGGCAGAGTCGGTTTTCCGCAAAGTTGGTCTTTCGCGCACCGAATCCGCAGAGCTGGTCGAAACGGTCATCGATGAGATTTGCAATGCGATTGTGCGTGGCGAAATGGTCAAGCTCTCTTCTTTTGCCACCTTTCAGGTGCGCGCCAAGAACGAGCGCATTGGGCGAAATCCGAAGACGGGTGAGGAAGTGCCGATCTCGCCTCGTAAAGTCATGACATTCAAGGCGTCGAATGTGCTGAAGCAGCGCATCTTGCGTTCGCATCTGGCACGCAAGGCAAAGCAGAAGCCTGCCAATCCGGCTCATTGATAGAGTCTGGTTTTGTGCGCTGAAAACATGGCAAGGAAACGTGAGAACCGTTTCCTTGTTTCATCTCCGGGCATAAAACCAACCTGTTATGGCTGTGTTGTTTGCCGTATGCTTTGAATTGCAAAAAAAATGAGGCCCTTGCTCTCAAGCGCATTTGAAATTCAGCATGATCAATGCTGACGTTAGGGCTGGTACGAATCGCTCGACATATCTCGTGAAATCATGGAGCCACTCGATTGGATAAGAGCCCAGACGCCTTCCGCACCATCAGCGAAGTGGCCGATGATCTTGATCTGCCACAGCATGTGCTCCGGTTTTGGGAAACACGGTTTCCTCAAATAAAGCCGCTGAAGCGGGGTGGTGGTCGTCGTTATTACCGTCCGGAAGATATTGATCTGCTCAAAGGCATCCGCCATCTGCTTTACGATCATGGCTACACGATCAAGGGTGTGCAGAAGCTTCTCAAAACCAACGGAAACAAATTTGTGGTGGCTGTTGCCTCGGGTGATGTTGCGACCATGGAAGCGCTGGTGGCTGCGGGGCAGACAATCAGCGATGAGCCGAGCCTTGGTGACGATGATCAAATGGTCGGCCAGCCCAAAACACGCAGTGCCAGCCGATTCTTTGGGTTCGGTGGGGGGGATGACGGTGTGCCGGAAGTCTCGATTGGGCGCGGATCGATCAACAAGGAAGATCGGGCACTCTTGCAGGAAACCTTGTTTGACTTGCTCGAATGCAAGCGTTTGCTTGATCAGGTGCGATAGAATCCACTCTGCAGGAATTGAGTTCAGCCACCCATTGAGGTGGCTTTTTCTGTGAGCGAAAACAAAGCGCAATCTGAAGAACTTTTGTCCCGTTTTTATTTTTGCAGACTGCATTTTTCGCTTGCGCTCCAAAGGCAGAAAACCTATACGAACCTTGCTCTTAGGAGCGGGTCGGGGCGTAGCGCAGCCCGGTAGCGCACTTGACTGGGGGTCAAGGGGTCGCAGG
>CAJYRE010000425.1 GCA_913776675.1 Rhizobiaceae bacterium | reverse complement strand
CAGTGTAGGCCTTGGCTGCCACTTCGGACACTTCTTCGCGGGCAAGAGCTGCAATGGCCTTCACGGCAGCCATTTTCATTTCTTCATTGATAGTGGTTGCACCGCAATCCAGCGCGCCGCGGAAGATATAGGGGAAGCAAAGAACGTTGTTGACCTGGTTGGGATAGTCAGAACGGCCTGTGCAGATCATTGCATCGGGGCGGGCCGCTCGGGCTTCTTCCGGCATGATTTCTGGCTTGGGGTTGGCCAACGCCATGATCAGCGGGTTAGGGGCCATTTGCACCAGCAGTTCCTGCTTGAGAACGCCCGCCGCAGAAAGGCCCAGAAATACGTCTGCGCCGCCAATGCTTTCAGCCAGCACGCGCTTGTCGCTTTCCTGTGCATAAATTTCTTTCCAGGGGTCCATCAATTCATTGCGGCCCTTGTAAACAAGCCCCTCAATATCATGCACCCAGATGTTTTCGCGTTTCACACCCAGAGAGACGAGAAGATTGAGACAGGCAAGGGCTGCGGCACCGGCCCCGGAGGTCACAACCTTGACATCGCCAATGGCTTTTCCAGCCAGTTCCAGACCATTCAAAATCGCGGCAGCAACAATAATCGCGGTGCCGTGCTGATCGTCATGGAATACCGGAATATTCATGCGTTCACGCAATTGCTGTTCGATTTCAAAGCATTCAGGGGCTTTGATGTCTTCCAGATTGATGCCGCCGAAGGTGGGCTCAAGGGCGGCCACGGTGGACACCATGGTGTCCACGCTCAGAGCGTCCACTTCGATGTCGAACACATCAATGCCAGCAAATTTCTTGAACAGAACGGCCTTGCCTTCCATGACCGGCTTGGATGCAAGAGGGCCGATATTGCCAAGGCCCAGAACTGCGGTACCATTGGAAATGACAGCAACGAGATTGGCCCGCGCGGTGTAATCATCCGCAGTTTGCGGATTATCCCGGATGGCCAGACAGGGAGCAGCAACGCCCGGCGAATAGGCCAGCGCAAGATCCCGCTGGTTGCCAAGCGGCTTGGTTGCCTGAATTTCCAGCTTACCCGGACGCGGGTGAAGATGATAAAACAGGGCCTGTTCATCCAGGTCACCAGAGGTGGGCGATGTCTTCGTTTTGTCGTCAGTCATGATTTGTGCCGGTTCATCGTTCATCGGGAAGATTTCTAAATACAACAAAACGGCGGACGAACCAGAGCATATTTGTTCTCTGACGAGAGAATGCGCCTCTTCCTGTCTCTTGGAGCAGGTTTTGCCCGCAGGAATTAAGGGGTAGGCGCGCCAATGAGCCATGCAGCAGGACTGTGTTCACACATGGGATGCCGCTTCAATCCTGCTGCACGGCCAGAGTGTCATCTTCCTGAAACACGAGTCTGATTTTGAAAGGGGTAGACGCTGACCGTAAAAGGATCCTTTCCGTGAGCACTGAACCTGAAACGCGGCATGTGAGAACCCTGTTTATTTCGGATGTGCATCTTGGCTCCAAGGCGGCCAAGACAGATTTTCTCCTGGATTTTTTGCGCTACTATGATGCCGACAACATCATTCTGGTGGGTGATATTGTCGATGGCTGGCGTCTGAAGCGCAGTTGGTACTGGCCACAGGGCTGCAATGACGTGGTGCAGAAATTGCTGCGCAAAGCCCGCAAAGGCGCGCGGATCATCTATATTCCGGGACATCATGATGAGTTTCTGCGAGATTTCCACGGCATGCACTTCGGCGGCATTGAAGTGCTGGACCGGATGATTTTTGAAACCGCTGACAACAAACGCTATCTGGTTCTGCATGGCGATCAGTTTGATGTGGTGGTGCGCAATGCCCGGCTGCTGGCCTATCTGGGTGATTGGGCCTATGATATGGCAATTGCCATTAATGTGGTGCTGTCTGCCGTGCGGCGGCGTCTGGGTTTGCGGTACTGGTCGTTTTCGGCCTGGGCCAAGTTACAGGTCAAACATGCCGTGAACTTCATCGGTGAATTCCAGAAAGTGGTGGCCGAGGAAGCACGTCGCCACGATGTCGAAGGTGTTATCTGTGGACATATCCACCATGCTGTCATGGAGCAGGTGGATGGCATTCACTACATCAATACTGGTGACTGGGTTGAAAGCTGTACGGCTGTTGTGGAAAATTTCGATGGCCAGTTCGAGCTGATTCAATGGGGTGAGCGTTATGGTGTGTCGGCTGAGCCACGCCTGTTGCCTCCCATGGAACCGATTCGCACTTTTCCAGCCGACATCAACATCGCTGCTGAGCGTCAAACAGCCTAAATCCACTTGAAAAATCATTCTTGGCCAGAAAAGCCTGTGAATTGAAGTGTTACAAACGGGTGTTTCAACACTTTTACGCTTGCTGGTGGGTGGAATTGTACTTCAGGCAGGATATAGTCTGGTCTAAAGGCTGGCACACGGTCAGACTTGTCATGAGGATAAGTCTCTGAAAGTTAGCAGGATTTGAGTTCCGCTCACATGAACAATGCAGCAATTGATGTTGAGCCTTTCGAGGGCGGAGCCGGTCAGAGGCTTCGTCTGTCCGGTGTTTGGCGCAATACAACAATCAATACTGTTCTGGATCAGATTGGTCAGCTTCAATCGGATCGGGCTGGCCGGGTTGAAATCGACATTTCCGATATTTCGGTTCTGGATACATCCGGTGCCTGGCTCATCCGGCGCATGCAGCTTGCCGCCGCAAAGCAGGGCGATGCTGAGGTGGTCGGTGGCAGCGATGTGATGCGTGAGCTGATTGCCGCTCTGCCTGAACAGCCCGACATTCCCAAACGTCAGCATGCGCCGCGTTCCCTTGCGCAACGCGTTCTGGAGCCGATCGGCAAATTTGTTGTGAACATCTGGCACGACATGGTGGGCATGAGCTATGTGCTTGGCTCTGCCGTGCGTGGGGCGCAATCCAAGGAAAAGCGTGGCCGCAGCTCGTCCATCGCCTCTGTTGTCAATCAGATGGATCACATGGGTGTTCGAGCAGTGCCGATTATCCTGCTGATGTCCTTCCTGATCGGGGCGATTATTGCGCAGCAAGGGGCTTTTCAGCTCCGCTATTTCGGTGCCGAAGTCTTTGTCGTGGATCTGGTTGGTATCCTGCAATTGCGCGAAATCGGCGTTCTGCTCACGGCCATCATGGTGGCCGGTCGCTCAGGCAGCGCAATTACCGCTGAAATCGGCTCGATGAAAATGCGGGAAGAGGTGGACGCGCTGAAGGTTATTGGCCTCAACCCGATTGGTGTGCTGGTGTTGCCGCGCATCATTGCGCTGGTCATTGTCCTGCCGCTGTTGACGGTTATTGCCAATTTTGCCTCTCTTTACGGTGCCGCGATCGTCACTTGGGCCTATTCTGGCATTACGTTCCAAGTCTTTTTGTCGCGCTTGCATGATGCTGTCGATTACACAACGCTTGCAGCCGGATTGATCAAGGCACCGTTTATGGCGATTGTGATCAGCATTGTGGCAGCCGTCGAGGGCATGAAAGTTGGCGGCAGCGCCGAATCCCTCGGTCAGCATGTGACAGCCTCCGTGGTGAAGTCGATTTTCGTTGTCATCCTGATGGACGGGCTGTTTGCCATGTTCTACGCCGCGATCAATTTTTAGGAGGCGATGTGGAACAGCAGGATACCACCGTCGAAAACAAGCAGGGCCGATACGGAGAGCGGGAAAAAGTCCTTTCTGTGAAGGGGCTAACCGTTGGATTCGGCGATAAACTCGTGCTGGATAACCTTGATCTGGATGTCTATCGCGGTGAAATTCTCGGGTTCGTTGGCGCATCCGGTGCCGGTAAATCCGTTCTGATGCGAACTGTGTTGCGGTTGCTGCCCAAGCGGGCGGGCAAGATCGAGATTCTGAATTCCGATTATGATGCTTGCAGCGCAGCCGAGCGCAGCAATCTGGATACCCGCATTGGTGTGTTGTTTCAGCAAGGTGCCTTGTTCTCGTCGCTGACGGTCAAGGAAAATATCCAGCTTCCCATGCGGGAATATCTCGACCTGCCCAAATGGATGATGGATGAGCTGGCCTATCTGAAAATCGAAATGGTAGGGTTGAAAGCCGATGCAGGCGACAAATACCCCTCCGAGCTTTCAGGCGGCATGATCAAGCGTGCGGCTTTGGCGCGTGCCTTGGCGCTGGATCCTGATCTTGTTTTTCTGGATGAGCCGACCTCGGGCCTTGACCCGATCGGCGCTGCCGAGTTTGATGAGTTGATTGCCCGTTTGCGCGACACGCTGGGCTTGACGGTGTATATGGTCACGCATGATCTCGACAGTTTGTTTTCGGTCTGCGACCGCATTGCGGTTCTCGGGCAGAAAAAAGTTCTTGTCGAGGGAACCCTTGCCGACATGCTGAATTGTGATGAAGCTTGGGTGCAATCCTATTTCAAAGGCAAGAGAGCACGTTCTATTCCCAAACAGCAAGAGGTTCGCGCCTCATCGGCCGATTGATTGAGATCTCATGGAAACCAAAGCAAATTACTCCATCGTCGGCTTTTTCACAGTTCTCGTGATTGTTGCGACCTTTGGATTTATCTACTGGATGGCAGAATATGGTCGTGGTGGCCCTATGTCGCCGCTGATTATCCGTATTCCAGGATCGGCGAACGGTTTGAGTGTCGGCTCGCCTGTGCGCTTCAATGGTATTCAGATCGGCGCTGTAACGGATCTGAGGATTGATCACGATGATCCCGCCTTTTCCATTGCGCAGACAGAAGTGCGTGAAGATGCCCCCATTCGCTCCAACACAAAGGCTGCTCTTGAAATTCAAGGCCTGACAGGGGCCGCCTATGTTGAACTGTCTGGTGGCGTCGGTGGTGAAAGTCTTTTTCAGAAATCGCAGGAAACGGGCAAGCCTGCCATGCTGATTGCTGATCAGTCGAGCGTGGCCAATCTGCTGGCAACAGCAGACAAGATCATGCAGAAGGCAGACCGCACCATTTCTGATTTTCAGGGATTTGTCGCCGATGCGCGTGGGCCGTTGACCAATACGATGCGCAACGCCGAGACCTTTTCAAAGGCTCTGGCGGATAATGCCGACGGTATCGATACGTTCCTCAAGAGCGTCAGCGCGCTTTCGGATACGGTTACAGGTCTGTCAGGCCGTCTGGATTCAACCTTGTCAGCCGCAGAGGATTTGTTGAAGTCTGTGGATAAGAAAAAGGTCGATCAGATTCTGGCCAATGCGCAAAAGGCAACAGGCAATCTCGCGGATGCATCCGGCAAGGTGGGAGCGGCCATTGATACCGTTTCGCAGACTGCAAAAACCTTCAACGATGTCGGTGTGAAGGCGGGCGGCTCGATTGATAAGGTCAATGCGCTGATTGCCGCGGTTGATTCCCAAAAAATATCCCGCACGGTGGATGATGTTTCTGTCGCTGTTGCCGATGCCCGCAAGGCGGTTTCTGATTTTCAGTCTGTCAGTTCAGGCATCAAGAACCGCAAGCAGGACATTGATCAGGCTATCACCGATTTTACACAGCTTTCCAATCGCCTGAACAATGCTTCCACCCATGTGGACGGTATTTTGGCCAAGGTGGATGCGCTATTGGGGTCGGATGATACAAACTCTCTCTCGGCTGAGGCAAAACGCACGCTGGAATCCATCCGCGCTGTTGCGGAAAACCTCAATCAAAAGATCGGGCCGATTGCGGATAATCTTTCGAAATTCTCATCGACCGGTTTGAATAACATTCAATCTCTGGTCAACGATACGCGCCAGACCGTGCGCAATCTGGATGACACGATCAACAATTTCGACCGGAATCCACAACGACTGCTGTTTGGTGGTGACACCGTGAAGCAATATGATGGGCGGACAAGACGGTGATGGCTTTCTTGGGGAAAAAGGGGCGCATGATGGCGTATTCACAACTGTTTCGACGTCCGGTATCCACATTGCGCGCTGCCTGTACCATGTCTTTGGTGGGTCTGATGCTTGTGGGCTGTGGTACGGCCACCAATGACACTTATGATCTGGCCAGTGTCAGGATTACGCCGCCGGCGCGGGCCTTCGCCAAGCGTCAATTGCTTGTGGCGACGCCAACCGCGCTCAAAATGCTGGATAGCGATATGATCGTGGTGCGGGTGGCAGGCACAGAGGTGCAATATCTGGCCAAATCGCAATGGGGCGATAAGCTGCCTTTGATGGTGCAGTCCAAACTGGTTGAGGCTTTCGATAGCACAGGCAAGCTGGGTGGCGTCGGCAAGCCGGGGCAGGGGCTGGCTATCGATTATCAGTTGATTTCCGACATCAAGACATTTGAGATCGACACGACAGGCGGACGCCGGGCCAATGTGGCCATTTCGGTGAAGCTTCTCAATGATCGCAATGGCACTGTCCTATCGCAGAAACTGTTCTCCGCGACTGTCCCGACCAAGGGTGAAGACAATCAGGCCATGGTCAATGCTTTGTCGCAGGCTTTTGGCAAGGTGATGGCCGATATTGTCAATTGGACGTTGACCGCCATATAAATTGCTCTTCGAACAACGCCTCATATGGTGGCGTTGTTGCCGAGTGGGGCCTGTTCCAAAAGTTGACGCAGCGCAATCAGGCCTGCTTTGACAATCGTACGATCTGCTGTTTCGCTGAATCCTGCCCGGATATGGTGGAAAACCTTCGGCGAGCGGGCAGGTTTGAACTCATCCTCATCATCAATCAGAATGCCTGCATCAAATGCAGCCTGCTTGAAGATACCAGATAGCCACGGCTCAGGCAACTTTAGCCAGAAATACGGCAGTCTGGGATGAGAGCGAAATTCATAACCGTCAAAAATCGCGCGGACCATGGCTTCACGCGCTGAAAATTCCGCAATCACCTTCGCCTTGATGTCATCGGCTGCGCCTGACAGCACCAGACGCGCCGAGATTTCGGCCAAGAGAAACGGCAGACCACCACAGACCATTTTTTGCGTCACACGCACACGCTGGCTCATATGCTCCGGGCAGGCCACCCATCCGCCACGCACGCCTGCCGCCACCGATTTCGACAGACTGTTGAGCAGAAAGGTCCGATCAGGGGCCAATTGGGCGAGAAGCGGAATGCCATCTTCCACCAAACCGCCATAAATATAATCCTCAATCAGCCAGACATTATATTTTCGAGCAATATCGACAATCTGTTGGCAGCGGGAGAGGGGCAGGCAAGAGAGTGTCGGGTTTTGCCCGGACGACATGATAAACGCAGCTTTCGGGTGTTCACGCGCGCAAACATGCTCAAAATCCTCTGGTAAAATCCCATTTTCATCCGAGTCCACCAAGGCAATCTGGCGTCCCATCAGGGATGCACTGCGCGCGATCTGTGAATAGGTCAGATGCTCACAGACAATGCGGTCCCCTGCGCCGCTGATGGCAGCGATGACAGCATTGACCCCGGCGTGAACGCCGAGCTGAGGCACAATATTGGCAGGATTGGGCGACCAGTCTCCATTGCTGAGCCAGCGCCGTCCGGCTTCCAGCCAATCGGGCGACAGTGTACGGGTGTAACTGGAAATCTCGCTGGGCTTTTCGCGGGCGATGTCCATCATCAAGTGCCCGACAATATCCGCTTGCCCGACATCAACCGCAGCCGTGGTATCAAAGCGCAATTTACCCGGCGGCGGTGATAAGGTGCGGGTACCACCATAGTTTAATGTGACAGGATCGTGGTGATTATCCGCTTGGCTGCTGACCAGGCCGGATTGGATATAAGTGCCGCGCCCCACTTCACCTGTCACAAGACCGCGTTCCCGTAATAAGGCATAGGCGCGGGTGATTGTCCCGATTGTCACCTTCAGGTCATAGGCCAAATCTCGTTGAGGGGGCAATTTGGCACCTGCGGCAAGTATTCCGCTTTTAATCGCCGCTTCTGCCTTATCTGCA
>CAJYRE010000424.1 GCA_913776675.1 Rhizobiaceae bacterium | reverse complement strand
TCTACAGTACCAATCAGCAAGTGGCATCGCTGAATATCAACGCTGTGCAGTATGAGATCCAAAACGGAGTCAAGTCTAACGTTATCAAGCTTGACGGTGGCGACCCCATGGCACCGGTTCTGATTTCAAACGTGGCGGCAGCCAAGGAGAATACCGATGCTGTGAACTATGGGCAGATGAAGGAAGCCAATGCCAATACGCTGAATTCGGCGCGCAGTTATACGGACACACGGGCATCAGAGACACTTTCATCGGCCAGATCGTACACCGATACAAGATCGAGCGAAACACTGGAACAATCCAAGTCTTACACAGACGGAGCGTTTAATGTTCTGTCTCGCGGTGTTGGCGAGGCGCGCCGAGAGGCGCGGCAGGCTGCGGCCATTGGCCTTGCCGCAGCATCATTGCGCTACGATGAAAGACCCGGAAAGCTCAGTGCCTCAATCGGTGGCGGTGTTTGGCGCGGTCAGAGCGCGTTTGCTTTGGGCGTCGGATACACGAATGAAGACCAGACAATCCGCGCCAATCTCTCCGCAACCTCATCTGGCGGGTATTGGGGGATTGGCACCGGCGTAACGTTTACATTGAATTGATGGTTGTTAGAAGAAAATGCTTCTCTCACTCTCTCAGTCGATCACTGCTTCATGGGTTGTCTCGCTGTGGTTCATGCTCAGCGGCGTTTCACTCGCCGCTGGGAATGAACGAAAAGCAGAACCACATCGCCCTTCGGCATCACAACCGAAAACATCTGCAGGTGATGAAACAGCAAAGTCGTCTGAGGCCGTGCCTCCGTCTCCCTTCGTCATCATGCCATCTGAAATCAAGGCACCTGCGAATGTTGCCCTTGGCCAATATCGCCGGATCATCCAGCCATTTCCAAACTGGATTCTTGTTTGCGACGAGAATCTGAAGGCAAAACAGAAGATATGCAATGTTTCACAGACATTTGTCGGTCCAGACAAAGCCGTGGTTTTCAGTTGGTCCCTGGCGGCCACCCAAACAGGCCAACCCTATTTCATCCTCCGTGCGCCACCTTCGGTCGGAGCGAGGGGCACCCTGACCCTTGCCCTGCCAGACGGCGGCACTCCGGTCCATCTGAGCATAAGCCAATGCTCCGACAGTCTTTGTCTCGCCTATCAACCGGCTGGCCGCAGATTTCGAAGCGCCGCTGAAAAACGTCTGCTCGTAACGATCACTTACACAACAGAAAATAACCCCACTCCTGTCACGATTGCTGCTCCGCTTTACGGCCTTGTCGATGCGCTGGCGGCAATCTGAGAGAAATCCTAAAAATCCAAGAGGAATAAACACATGACAGAACAAATGCCGAGCGTACATGATCTGCTGATGAAAGCAGATACGCCACGTGCACAGCATTCTGCCGCGCCGCAGCCTGATGATGACAAGGCCCCATCAAAAACATTCAAGAGAATCGCAATTTTCTCGCTTTGTGCAGTTGCGCTGATTGGTGTCGGGTTTGCTGTGCCGCAGTTAGCACTGCTTTTAAATGCAGCAGAACGCGGTGATGCCAAGACTGCCCGTCAATCGACGGGGCAAACCAACACGACTCAGGCTATCAACAATCCGTTCAAGAAGCACGCTGAAGAGGCAGGCATCAGTGCCTGTACCGCAGTCTATTCAGCATTGGGTCAAGCATTGACCAATGGCACCGACTATATGGTACAGACACAAACGGCAACGGCAGATGCCGATCGTCACTCCCTCTATGGTGCAGTTGGCATGGCCTTCCGCTCTGAAGTCGAGGGTGGTTACAAAGGAAATGCCGCCGGTATCGTGTTTGCATCGCCCGTGCCAAGCGGTTGCGAAGGAACAATGGTACGGATCGTGCCATTTGTACAAAATTGCGAGGCCGCCAAGGCCTTTCTGCCTCAGGGAAGCAAAACCCTTCAGCCCCTTGCCGGACTTTCTCTCTATGGTCTTGGCACGGGTGGACAGGCCATTCTGATGCCGAACAATCAAGGCTGCATCGCTATTTCCGTCGTTCGTGCTGGAGCGCCAACATAAAATCGTTCAACGCTGGCAATGGGCAACAGCAAGGCAAGCCGATGCCCTCCAGCACAACAACATCAACATAAAATGAGCAATGACAAAGGCTTATGCGCCGTCAGCGCTCATAATGTGGTGCCAAAGACCAGATGTGCCCCCTGAAAAGCGCCCTACCCGGGTCAGCATCCTGATTCCCACAACGCCGTCTTTCTGCGGCGAGAGGCGACGTCTTTGGTATCGATTTCGATGACATATAAAAGGACTTTTCCTATGAATGATACAGATCAAAATAAGAGCGAAGTAATTTTACTGGAATCTACGGCCACGATAATATCGGCATATGTCGCAAGACATACTGTTGCTTCGCAAGAATTACCGAATTTGATCGGCAGCGTATACAGCGCTCTCCAGGGCGGTGCATCCAATACAGCGGCGAACATGAAAGCCGCAGAAATGCCGAAACAGAAACCTTGGACTCCGATTCAAAAGTCTATTGAGCCAGACTACATTATTTGCCTGGAAGACGGTCTTAAATTCAAGTCGCTGAAACGTCACCTGAAGGCCAGCTACAACCTGACACCACAGCAATATCGTGAAAAGTGGGATTTGCCTCCCGACTACCCGATGGTGGCACCTGCGTACGCTGCGGCCAGATCTCGATTGGCAAAGGAAATGCAGCTGGGGCGCTCCTCTAAAGCGGAGAAGTCAATAGTTGAATAAGGCACGACAGACAATAATCGTAACCCAAAACTAACGCATCCAATGCTGGTCGCGGTCAGTTTTGTCTCGAAATTGGTGCGCTTTGTCTCATCTTCGCATCCAGGGATTGACCCGCAATCCCCTTAAGAACCAATCATCGACGAATTTTGAAAAGGCAGTGTTTCGGTGTTCGAGATGTATAAAAACCGTCCAATTCACTTCACTCAGACACAACCACTAGAGTTTGTGCGTGTATTTGAGCGCCATAAGCCCGATTTTGGCACGCTCACGCCAGATAAAAACAATGCACAAGTTAAGAGTACACATTTTCTGGCCTTTGGGGGCGTTGAAGTCATGTCAACGCACTTTCTTGATGGTGTACGGCTTGCGCATGAAATGGAGCTGGATGGCATTACATTTGTGATTCCAACATCTGGATACATGGGACTGGAGTTCGATACGGGACGATACGTCGAAGCTATCTATCCAACCGCGTTTACAGTGACCCGCTGTCGCAGAATTGATATTGCGGCAAGCCGAAATCACACCCGTGTTACCTTTTCAAGAGCGGCGCTGAATCGCAAACTGAGTTCCATTCTTGACTGGCCTGTCGGACCTGAACTTGAATTTGATATGCTTCTCACCAATGAAGCTGCAATTCGCGCAATCAAGTCGGCCTTGGTCGTTGCTTTGCGCTCTGACGCAGAGCTGCATCCAGGCTGGCTTGATTCGATTGAAGGCTTTCTTGCGGGAATCTTCCTCAGTTTCTGGCCTCACAACTATTTTTCAAGATTAAACTCGCAAAAAATGACCGCATTACCAAAGCAAGTCAAAATCGCCATAGATTTAATGCAGTCCAACCCTTTTGAAAAAATATACCTGGATGATCTATGCAAAGCGACATCCGCCAGTGCGCGAGGACTGCAGAAATCTTTCAAGTCATTCACCGGCCGATCTATTCGGGAATACCAATTCGAACTGCGGATGCAATGGGTGAACACGATATTGCAGAAAAACAAAGGCAACAAGTTAGCACTCAAAGAAAAACTAGAAAATATTCCACTTCACAAAATAAATAATCAATACAGAAAAGCATTTGGAATCAGTATTTACGATAGAATTCCAATTTAAATGGACAATTGAAATATGCCTATGCGTAAAAAATTCCAATGCATGTACGTTGATGGAAAGGAGGGCTTTTTTGCATTCTCATATGCAGATGAATTAAAGCCACTATATCAGCATAAAGACGTTGAAAACTCGCACAAAGAACACAACGAAATACGGATAAATGAGAAACTGATATATGAAACAGCCCATCATATATTGGGACGCAAAGTCTACACGCCAATTGAATTCAGGCGCGTATTTCCTTGTACAAAACACGACACACTTGAAAGGTTGTGGGATGTTATTTCCCAATATTGGGCAATAAAAGCAACGAATGGCAACCCAGCCTTCAACTTGGAAAAAATTATACTTAAAGAGCTTTGCAATATTATCTTATTTCACTGGCCCCACAATCATTCTGATGAGCTGCGGCTATCACCCGCAGAGCGTCCTGAAGTGGAATTCCGCAGAGCGCTCGACTACATCTCCTACCGCAACGGGATAATAGAAAATACCGAGGAAGTGGCGCGTGCCGCGCTTGTGGGCATTCGAACACTGGAGGCATACTTCGCAAAGTGGTTGGGGATGGGAATCGCCCGCTACTGCAAGCTATACCGCATCCAAGTCGCGCATTGCTATCGTGAAGAAACCGGCATGAGCTATAGTGAACTCGCTCGTTTGTTTTCTTTTTCAAACGCCTCACGTCTTAAACACGACATCGAAGACCTGAATAACATCGACGTTGAGCTTGCTCCAGCAGCGCTCTATCGAAAACTCAGATCGGCGCAAGCGCCTTCAATCCAATCCTCTTCATGCTGATGATCGATATATGAAATCATGCCGTCGAGAGCATTGACCTGAGAAAAGTGCCTAGCGGTTTTCCGTCCGGAAATGCGTGAAAACAAAGAGTGAGAGCGCTTCAATCTTTCCGTGAAGCCGTGAAGCTGCTCTTGTGTTACCACACACGACCATAACATGATGAAATAAAGCAAACCCAAGAGTGCGGCGCAGCCGTCTCAAATCAACACAGACCGCATCACCCTTTGTGTCACACGCAGTTTCTCATCAAAAAGGGGAAACGCGATGTTGTGGCTTTCAAGTGTTGGATTTTTTGCAAAAAGCCCCCTCCCCTCCATCCTAATTCAAAGCCACAACCTTCACCAAATCTGTGATGGCTTCAAAGTCTTAGGCGGTGTGAACATTTGACTTTGGGCATGCCGAAAACGGTGATTTTCCAGACGCATAACAGAGTGCAGTTGAGAACATAAACCCAAGTGCGCGCAAAAAAATTGCTGTTTGCAGCCCATGCAAAGCTGAATGTCCACGCATCCGAACGAGCGACCGATCCCCTATCATCCCCGATAATGAAAGCGGTGTGCGCTTAATAAATAATCGGATGCTTTGCTTGTTCGACGACATATCATTGTTAATTTTTTATAAAATTACGATACACCCATATAATTTTAGTTTATTTTTTAATTACATATAAATACAATATAACATAAACGACACACTCCTCTCAACATACACAATAAAAAGGCATTGAATGTTAAATTTATTTCAGTTTGAAAACAAAAATATGGAGCCTGAAGAAAGACTACTGTCCTGGCGTGAATATACAAATCCGGTTGCTGATCTAAACATCGATGTCGAGCCTGATAACCAAGGCATATGCTGTTTAAAGGGATGGGAACTGGAGAACATAGTCATTGTACGTGAAGCCAATTCAGGCGGACAATTTGCAAGAAGATCATCACGAGCAAGAAACACTGTACTCGACCACTTCTACCTGCACATACCGTGTACCGGAGAAAGTTATGTCACCAGCTACCTTCGTGGAAAATTGCGCCGAAGCCGCAGCAAGACGAACATTGCCACGCTTCATTCCATGGCAGATGTCATGGAGGGCAGGATGGCTGGGGTCGACAGCATCATGCTGTTCATGCCACGGGCTCAATTTGGGCAAGCGGCAGAGGCCATGGACAAGCATACCAATCTGAATATGGATGACACAGTCGGTAGAATTCTGGTTGAATATATAAGAATCATTACCACGCACCTGGAAAAAGAGGATGTCGCGGGTTTCGATGCCGTCACGCATTCATTGATAGAGCTTGTCAAATCGCACTTCGGAAGCACGAACTATCGTCCGCAGGGGGTCGATCCAAGTATTGTAAAAGTCGTGGCGAAATCGCGCGTTCGCAATTACATCAATTCCAACTTGCGCAATCCAGACATGTCGATAGACCTCATCTGTCGTGCAATCGGCTTGTCACGGGCAACACTCTATCGTCTTTTCGAGCCAGAGGGCGGCGTAGCGCGCTACGTGATGCAGCAGAGATTGCAGATTGTTATGAAAGAACTCAGCACCCAGCATCACATAAGACCCCTCTCTGAGATCGCCACGATGAGCGGATTTCGGGACGCACGTACTTTATTGCGTGCCTTAAATCGGCATCTTGGTACACCTGCTTCAGACATCGCACCTGTGAAAACGAGAAAATCCCCCTATCCACAATCAACACTGGGATCTGCATTGTATCACATTGCGCGTTAACCGGCTTTTTTTCAAAATATCTGACTCCCGCTTTCCCCGACACACCAAGGTCCTATCGACATGGATGGCTGCCAGATCATCATTGCTTTGAGATAGATGAAACCACTGGGCAATACGTAAAGCATCCAAAACGCA
>CAJYRE010000423.1 GCA_913776675.1 Rhizobiaceae bacterium | reverse complement strand
ACCAGTCCGACCAAGACCGGCTGACACGTCTTGCTCAAGCTGAAGAAGACAGGGCATACACCAGAGATCGGCGCGGACGCCAAACTGTCCTCGATAACCAGTCCGACCAAGACCGGCTGACACGTCTTGCTCAAGCTGAAGAAGACAGGGCATACACCAGAGATCGGCGCGGACGCCAAACTGTTCTGGATGGTCGAGCAGATGCAGAATACAACCGAAATGAGACAAAGCGTAACGCAATTAATCAAATAGGGATCGATACGAAAACAGAATTTGACCAAAAAGTGAGGGATGGTAAGGCGAACCCCGCCGATTTTGATAGTTTCTGGTCACAAAATGCAGTGCCAAAACTGACGCAGACATATCTTGCTGCGGGCGATGTTGAAAGTGCAAAGAAGGCACAGGAATGGGCCGATAGCGCGGATGCAAAGAAAGGTGGCAAACTTGCACTGCAATCGATGCTGCTGGCCCAGCAAGGCGACATGGCAGGCGCGCTCAAGCTTGCCCAACAAGCCGGGCAGGTCCAAGGCTATATCAATCACGGATATGAGATTGGAGATCAAACAGCAATTGTTGACACAAACGGCAAGTTGCAAGGCTACCGGCTGAACCTGAAAGCTGAAGACGGAAAAGACATCACGCAAGACGTTCCGCTCAAAGACATTCCGACACTGATTGGTCGATATTTAAACCCTCAAGCAGCATTCGCCTCTCAGCAGGCTGCTGCCGCTGCTGATGCGAAAGACAAGCGCGAATTAAACAACTTTAAAGAGAAGGAAATCATCAAAAAGCAGGTTGGCAACGCAACGGATAAAACACGCACAAACGCAATCACTTCACTGCGAAAACGCATGAATGGTGGACTGACTGGAGACGAGACAAAGTTTGATGACCTCTCCAGCAAAGAGCAGGAGGCGGCTATCCAAAAAGAAATCGACCTGCAAAAAGGTCCATCGAATGGCGCAGTCGGTCTTGGCATTAACAATGCAAGCGCCCCACAAACTGGCGTCGATGGTGCTGTTGCCCGAAAAGCGCTGATGGATACGGCAACGGGCCAACGTGTGCCGCTCAAGCCGATAGCAGCGAAAGGCCAGACGTTTGAACAAGTCGCTGCACCTGCACCGGCCTCTCCAGAAGAGAGGATGCAATCCGTCTTGCAGGATTCGGCCAATGCTTTGAGTTCGGGCGAAAACCCTGAACGCATCAAGCAAAATCTGTTGAATAATGGTGTCCCAGAGCAGGTATGGCCTGCAGCACTTCGTGCCAAGCTGGATCAAAGCCAGGGCGGTGTGTTTGGGCTTGGGAGATAGTGAAATCGCCTGATAGTGATGAACACGTGCATAACTTGCACATGTTGCCAATGAGGCGTTCTTTGTACTTTTTGCAAAGAACGCCTCATTCATTTTCAGCCTTAATAGCAAGTTCCGTATGTGCAGGTTTGGCCCCACGAATTCCCTTTCGAATCGTGACCATAGGTTTGGCTGGTATTACCATAATCATAGGTTTGCTGTGACCACGTAGAACCTGTGCGGGCGTTGTTGCCGTAGACAGTGGTGGAGTTGCCAAAACGCTGTACACTGTAGGAATTGCCGCTCTGAGCATCATAGCAGCTCTTATAAGCTCCTGCCCCTACGCATGATGCATGTGCTGCACCGGCAAAAAAGCTGGCAACGACGAATAAAGTTGATCGTTTCATAAAAATCCCCACGGCTTGATCACCCCAGACAAGCTATAGAGCCAGCAACATTTACACGCAATAAGTGCCCAAAAAAACAACAATGTGCCGCCTCATTTTTGAGGCGGCACTGATTGCCACATGATCAGTAAATTGGCTCAGCCAAGGCCCCGCGCAAATCCCGGTCAAGGCCCTTATTGTGGATCAATGTTCCATCTTTAATCTTGGCACGATTCGATGCGCGGGTTTTTAAAGACCGCTGCAGCGTTTCTGAGGTGATCGGCATACCACGATGATATGGAGACTTGTTGAAATCGATAATCGATTTTCCGATCTGGCGCGCCTCATCCTTGTTGCCATCGAGAACGGCGGCACCCCACGCATTGATCAAGTCTTGCCGTTGCTCCTTCACCCGCGTTTCGGCGTTTTTCAATGTGCTTTTGCGGTCATAGATTTCGGCAACTTTGGCTGGGGTAAAGCCAATGGCCTGTTTGAATACATCCTGCAAAGCTATCTGATCTTTCGGAACCACATCATTTCCGCGAAGGTCAACAACACCCTCATCTTGATAACGATAAGCTTTCATCAGGTCGCGGATGGCCTTTGGAGCCAGCATTTCCACGCCACGAGCAACCTTACCCTCAGCAAGGAGCTGAACACCTCCCCACATGGTTTGTCCAAGACCAGACGTAGCGCCGAGGCCCTGCGATAGCCAGTAATAATACTCATCTTTCCCTTGCAACTCTTGCGCGGGAGAGCGAAACCAGAGGTCGGCCATCCCGACACGATCAGTCAAACTGACGCCCAGATAGTGGCCGGGGACACCATTCAGCACGATGCCACCCAGTTCCGGCCCCAGCACCTTGACCATATCGGCCTTGAAACGAGCTTCAAAATCCACCGGATCGTCGTCATCACCAAAGGCGGCACCAGCCAAAGCCATCATGAGGTTGAAGCCGACCATTCCAGTGACGCCACCGAAAAGGGTGAGCATGCCTGTCAGGCCAGCAAGCTGATACCGTGCCTCGCGCTTAGCCTGTGCGCTTTCACCTTTGACTGCCTGGTGTACGTCTCGGAAAATCCGGTAGAGCATGTTCACCTGGAACTGAC
>CAJYRE010000422.1 GCA_913776675.1 Rhizobiaceae bacterium | reverse complement strand
GCAATAGGTCTCAAACCGTTCGACCAGACGCGGCTCGCCGGGCACTTCCTTGGCAAAAGGCGAAATGTCCTTCGGGAAATGCGTCACATGGCTTGGCTGGATCAGCGTGCCTTCGACCTTTTCTTCAAAGATGAAGGCAAGGCATTCACCCCAGGTCCAGTCCTTCTCAACGGCAAAGCCAGCGGCCTTGGCGGCGGCACGTGCTTCTTCATCGGTCTTGATGGACAGGAAGTCAATGCCGGTGGCTTCCTTGACGGCATCGGGCATCGGCACGCGCTTGAACGGACCCTTGGAGGAGATTTCCTTGTCACCAAAGGCAAATTCTGTGGAGCCATGGATGCGCAGGGCCAGATCGGAAAACAGGCGCTCGACCAGATCCATCATGTCTTCGTAATCGGCATAGGCCCAGTAGCATTCCATCATGGTGAATTCTGGATTGTGCCGGGTGGAAACGCCTTCATTGCGGAAGTTGCGGTTGATTTCGAAAATCTTGTCGGCAAGGCCCGATACCAGCGTGCGCTTGAGGAACAGTTCCGGCGCAATGCGCAGATACATGTCCTGCTTCAAGGTGTTGTGGTGAGTCTTGAACGGATCGGCAGACGCGCCGCCATAGATGGATTGCAGCATGGGGGTTTCCACCTCCATGAAGCCATCGCTTTCCATGAAGCGGCGAATACCGGAAACGATCTTGGACCGCTGCTGGAAACGCAGCTTGGATTCGTCATTGGTGAGAATATCGAGGTGGCGCTTGCGATAGCGCACTTCAATATCGGCCACGCCGTGGTATTTCTCCGGCATCGGCAGCAGCGTCTTGGTCAGCATGGTGATGGTTTCAGCGTTGATCGTCAACTCACCGCGCTTGGTGCGCCGCACCTGACCCGTGACGCCCACAATATCGCCCAGATCAATCATCGGCAGAAGGTTGCGCGCCTCTTCCGGGGTCGTGTCCTTATGGGAAAAGATCTGGATCTTGCCCGAGGCATCACGCAGGTCCATGAACATGCCGGAATTGCGCGAAGAATAAATGCGGCCAGCCACCGTGACCGTATCGCCCGATTCCGTGTCCGGCTCCAGTTCCGCATATTTCTCGGCCAGCTCGGCTGTGGTGGCGGTGCGGTGGAAATGGGCAGGATAGACATCGCCAATCTGCTCACGCAGCAGCGCCAATTTCTGGCGGCGCACTTCTGTGGGGTCGGAGGAGAGGGCGGTTTCGGTGTTTGTGTCGGTCATCTTGGTCGCCTATCGGGCACGGAATTTAAGATCAAGGATTGTTACCCTCCCCGGAGGGAGGGTATGGTCTGCTCTCAGGCAGCGCCAACCATAGTTTTGAGAACTTGAATGGCCACTTTAAGACGCTGGCGCACCACGGAGCGGCCCAACAGCGCCATGCTGTCAAACAGCGGAAGCGAGCGCTGGCTGCCGGAAACGGCCACAAACAGCGGCGGTGTTACCACGCGCAGCTTTTTGCCGATGCGCTCCGAGATGGCGCGCAGCTCTTCTTCAATGGTCGCCACATTCCATTCCAGAATCTTTTCCAGATCGGCCTGAACCGTGGTGACAATCTCCAGCGTGTCCTCAGGCGTGGTCTTGAGACCGGCAAAGGATGCCGGTGTCAGGCCCACATCGTTGGACAGCATGAAGCCTGCAAGGTTGGGCAATTCGCCCAGCTTGGTCACGCGGCTCTGGGCCAGTTTCAAAGCTTCCGTCAGGCGGCCATTTTCGGATGCCCATTCGAACACGCGGGCCAGATACTCTTCCGGCGTGAGCTTTTCACGCAGCCAGCGGCCGTTGAGCCAATCGAGCTTTTGAATGTCGAAAATCGCACCGGCCTTGGACAGGTTGTCGGGGTCGAAATTGGCAATCAGCTGGTCCATGTCCAAAAGCTCTTCGCCTTCGGCAATCTGCATGAAGAACAGGCCCAGGAAGTTCATCAGCGCTTCCGGCAGATAGCCCAGCGCCGAATAATAGGAAATCGAGGTCGGGTTCTTGCGCTTTGACAGCTTGGATTTGTCGGCATTGCGCATCAGGCTGAGGTGCATGAACACCGGCGGCTCAAGGCCGAGATATTTGTAGATCAGGATGTGCTTTGGCACCGAGGCCAACCACTCTTCACCACGGGCCACATGGGTGATCTTCATCAGGTGGTCATCGACCACATTGGCCATGTGATAGGTCGGCATGCCATCTGCCTTGAGCAGAACCTGCATATCGACACTTTCCCACGGAATCGACACGTCACCATAGACGCCATCGTGGAAATCGCACGAGCCAGAGGTGGGAATTTTCAGACGCACAACCGAAGGCTCACCGGCTTCCATGCGGGCGGTGACTTCTTCTGCCTTCAAGTGCAGGCAATGGCCGTCATAGCCAGGCGGCTTGCCAGCGGCGCGCTGCGCTTCACGCATCTGCTCCAGCCGCTCGGGCGTGCAGAAACAGCGGAACGCATTGCCCTCATTCACCATTTTATCAACGAACGGACGGTAGGTGTCCTTGCGCTCCGACTGACGATACGGGCCATAAGGGCCGCCGACATCTGGTCCTTCCGACCAGGTCAATCCTGTCCATTTCAGCGCGTCCAGCACCTTCTGCTCAAACTCGGCTGTGGAGCGGGTGGCATCGGTATCTTCGATGCGCAGAATAAACTCGCCGCCGTGTTTTTTGGCAAACAGATAGTTGAACAGCGCGATATAGGCGGTGCCCACATGAGGCTCGCCTGTCGGAGAAGGGGCAATGCGGAC
>CAJYRE010000421.1 GCA_913776675.1 Rhizobiaceae bacterium | reverse complement strand
CCGTCAAACGGCCCGTGTCTTCCTGTGGGAAGAAGCTTGAAGGCAGCACTTTGAACAGCCAGATGGAGCTTCCCACCGAGGCGAGGAAAATCATCAACACTGTAAAGCGATGACGCAGGCACCATCCCACGGTATAGTCATAGCCTTTCAGGGTTTTGGCAAAACCTGCATCAAACAGACGCACGATCAGGGGTGGTTTGCTGGAATGGGCCGAAAGCCGTGCGGCCAGCATGGGGGTCACCGTCAGTGACACGAGGGTCGAGGCCATGATGGCCAGGGTCACGACCATGCCGAATTCATTGAACAGACGACCAACCACGCCCCCCATCAACAGAATGGGAATGAACACGGCCACCAGAGAAATCGACATGGAAACAATCGTGTAACTGACTTCGGCAGAGCCTTTCAGCGCGGCTTCACGCGGGTCCATGCCTTCTTCGGTATAACGAAGAATGTTTTCCAGCATGACGATGGCGTCATCCACCACAAGACCAACAGAGAGCGTGAGGCCGAGCAGCGAAATATTATCAAAACTATAGCCCAGCACATACATGCCTCCAAAGGTGGCAATCAGCGACAGCGGCACGGCCAGACCCGGAATCAGCGTGGCGGTCAGATGGCCGGTGAACAGATAGATCACCAGAACCACCAGCGCGATGGTCAGCAACAGTGTGAACTGAACATCCTCAATCGATTCCCGAATCGATTTTGACGTATCGTTCATGACATTGATTTTGAGGGATGGCGGCAATTGCTGCTTCAGGGCGGGCAGTTTTGCCAGAATGGAATCCACAACGGCCACGGTATTGGCATCCGGCTGACGCTGTACGGCCAGAATGATGGCCTGCTTGCCATCAAACCAGCTTCCGGCATCCAGATTGGCAACGCTATCGGTGACATTGGCCACATCAGACAGATGAATGGGCGCACCATTGTTGTTGGCAACCACCAGCGTTTTAAACTCGGCTGCGTTTGTGCGCTGTGTGTTGGCATTGATGGTAATCTGCTGTTGCGCATTGGCCAGCGAGCCAACTGGAATCTGGTTGTTGGCATTGGCAATGGCTGTTGTCAGGGTGTCAACGCCCAGACCGCGGGCCTGCAATTTGGCAGGATCCACGCCGATGCGCACAGCATAGGTTTGCGAGCCATAAATGCTGACCTGAGCCACGCCATTCAACGTGGACAGAAGAGGAGAAATGATGTTTTCAGCAATGGAATCCACCTGACTGCGTGGCATTTCATCGCTGTTCACCGCCAACAGCAGAACAGGCGCATCGGCCGGATTGCTTTTGCGATAGCTGGGCGGAGTTGTCATATTGCTGGGCAATTGACGGCTGGCGCGGGAAATGGCCGCCTGCACATCGGCCGCAGCCGCATCAATATCCCGATTGAGATCGAACTGGATCACAATCGAGGTATTGCCCAGCGAATTGGAGGCGCTGATTTCACTGATGCCGGGAATGGTTTCGAACTGTTTGATCAGCGGTGTTGAAACCGAGGTTGCCATGGTTTCCGGTGAGGCACCGGAGAGTGTGGCGCTGACGTTGATTGTCGGAAAGTCCACTTTGGGCAAGGCGGCAACGGGCAGAAGCCGGTATCCGGCAAGACCCGCCAGCACCAGGCCAATCGCCAGCAGAATGGTGGCAACAGGACGATTGATACAGAAAGCAGGAATCATTGGATTGCCTCCTTCTGTTCATTCTCGGCCACTTTTTCATGCTTGGCTGCAGCCTTGTCATTGGTGGCCAGTTTGTCGCCGAATTGTTCCGACACGGTCTGACCATCGGACAATTGCACCTGACCTTCCACCACCACGTGATCGCCTTCCTTCAGGCCGGATGCAATGGCGGTTTTGTCACCATTGGCGCGCGCCACTTCCACCTTGGTGGCGTGCAGCTTGCTCTTCTCATCAACGGTGTAGACAAAATAGCCATCGGCACCCGGACGGACAGCCACAGTCGGCACAATAATGTTCTTTTCATCTGTTACGAAATGAACGGTCACATTGGCGCTCTGGCCGGGCCAGATCACGCCATTATCATTCTGGAATTCGGCCTTGACCGTGATGGTGCCGGAAGAGCTGTCAACGCTATTGTCAAAAAACGACAGCTTGCCTTGCACAGCAATGCCGCCCGTGGCGGCAGGGTCTACCTCGACAACCACGGGATTGCCCGAAAATGCCTTGTGAAGCTGAGGCAGATAGCGCTGTGGCATCGGGAATTTGATGTAGATCGGATTGTAGCGCGTGATGGTAACAATCGCGGTGCCAGCGTTGACATAGGCTCCGTTGCTGAGCTGAATGCTGCCAAGGCGGCCATCATAGGGGGCCCTGATCTTCATATGATCCAGCGTGACCAGATCGGCAGCCAGCGTTGCCTTGTCGGCTTCCACCTTGCCAACAGCCGAATCCCGGGCGGCCTTGGCCTGATCATAGGTTTGCTGTGACTGGGCGTTCTGCTTGACCAGGCTGGTGGCGCGTTGAAGCGCTGTTTCGTATTCTGCGAGGCTTGCCTCGTCGCTGAGAATATTGGCCCGGTCCTTGTCCACGGCGGCGCGGGCCACGCGGTCATCCAGCTTCGCAATCAATTGCCCGGCCTTAATATCCTGACCATCCTTGGCGACAATATCTTCAATCAGACCCGCCTGAAGTGCTGCAATGGTTGTTGTGTCTTCAGCCTCTGCCCAACCCGTTGCTGTGGCATCCATGGGCAGGTTGCCCATGGTGGCCGCCACCGTTCTGACCGAAACCGGGCCGCCGTTCCGCTTTCCACCCGTGCGCGCCCCTCCCTGGGCTGCTGGTGTTGCCTGTGCATTGGCTTGGTCTGAGGTGTGTGCTTGTGCCTTCTGCGTGGGGTGATCCATCAGATTGGCAAGAAAAGGAATGTGATCGCGGTAAAACCAGCCGCCAGCGGCGATGATTGCGACAATGCTGGCAGCAGCCCAGAATTTTTTCATGTTGTAAGCCTGATGAAGCGAGGGAGTTCGATGAACCTATCATCAACTGAATTGTACAATAGAAAAATAACATCGCGCCCGTTTAGCCATCAACAAACGGTGAAAATACCTTAATTTATTGTAATATTAACCAGTTGGTGACGAATAAATCAATTCGTCACCAACTGGTTAACGCTATCATTTATGCCGAGTGGACCTATAGCGACTTTGCCGCCCCACCATCCACTCTGAGCATGGTACCGGTAATATAACTTGCCGGACGTGAGCACAGAAATGCGCCAGCGGCTGCAAATTCTTCCACGCTGCCCAAGCGACCCGCAGGGATGGTTTTGATCGACGCGCTGCGCACTTCTTCCACTGTTTTGCCTTGCCGTGCGGCGTTCGCGCCATCCAGCTCATCAATACGGTCGGTATGAATGCGGCCCGGTAGCAGCAGATTGGCTGTGATGCCGTGGCCCGCGACTTCCGTCGCCAGCGTTTTGTTCCAGCCCACCAGGGCACCGCGCAAGGTGTTGGACAGGGCCAGATTGCCAATCGGTTCAATCACGCCGGAAGAGGCGACCGTGAGAATACGGCCAAATCCTTGCGCCTTCATCTGGGGCAACAGCGCATTGGTAAGGGTGATGACACGCACGACCATGGACTGGAAAAAGTTGTAAAGTTTTTCCGCATTCATATCTTCCGTGGTGCCGGGTGTCGGGCCGCCGGTGTTGTTGACCAGAATGTCTATACCACCCAGCTTTTCCTGCACAGCCTGAACCATGGTTTCAACAAAATGTGCCTCGCCAAGATCTGCTACGATATAGTCTGCCTTGCCGCCTGCGGCGATGATGGCTGCGCAATTGGCTTTGAGTTTTTCTTCGGTGCGCCCGCAGATCAGCACCTGCACACCTTCAGCCGCCAGTGCATTGGCAATGCCAAGACCAAGCCCTCTGGATGCTGCCAGAACCAATGCGCGTTTACCGGAAATACCGAGATCCATGCGTAAAACCTTTTGTTGTCGATTGCTGCATCATTCTAAATCGGGGTCGATTTAAGGAATGATGCAGCAGATTAAAAGTGTTACAGCGTCCTTTGAGCGTCATATTTGGCGCACGGCGCTGTAATGTTCACGGAACAATGAAAAGGCAGCTTACTGCATCTGTCCAGAAACCCCAATGATTTTGGAAAAGATGGCGTGTAGAGCAACTGCTATGCAATTTTGCCGTAGCTCGTGCGGCGCTTATGGGCGTAATGAGCGCAAATTAGCTTAAAATTCATTGAATTTTCGCAGGGCTTATAAACCGAGATCTCCGCTTATAGTTAAACGGAGATCTCCTTGTTGAATGGGTTGTGTTCCAAATTCTAACAGAACGGCTCACTCTTCCAAAGCGCTGCTGCGACTCTGTGTGAGGTGATTCGCGTATTCGAACTTTTCGATCGCCAGTTTGAACAGGTCTTCATCCTGTTTCAGCTTGGCCAGATTGGTCAGCGCATTGCCCCAGTTTTGAAATGTATCTGGATCATCCGGGCTCAAGGCATTGGCGCGCTCGAACTTTTCGGCCGCCTGTCGGAACAGATCTTCATCCTGCATCAATTTTGCAAGGTTTGTCAGAGCATTACCCCAGTTA
>CAJYRE010000420.1 GCA_913776675.1 Rhizobiaceae bacterium | reverse complement strand
CTCATCCACCACTCGCAGCAGCATCTCCTGACTCTGGCCGACAATGCCAAAGCGCGGGGCGCGCACCACTTCGATACGGCGGTCAAATTCATTGGCACGGCCGGTAAGCAGCGTGTGAATCGGCGCGCTCATGCCCAGGCTTTTCAAATTGGGCGGCACATCATGCACCTGCCCGTCAGTGATGAAAATCGCCCCGCCAACCCGGGCGGGCGGCACATCGGCAATGGAAGACGACAGCGCCTCAAACAGCCGGGTCGAGGGCGTATCGGAGGTTTCCGGCGTGGAAGCCTCAACAATGCGCGGCTCGATTCCGGGGAAATTGGCCAGCCGTTCCTTGATGCCTTGCAGGGCCTGATCGGTCATGGCCTGCCGGGCTGGAATATCCGTCTGGCTCTGGGAGCGATCAACAATCACCGGCACAATGGTGCTCAGCGCCGCCCGATCTTCCGACAACAGCACGGGATTGGCCAGCGCCATGATCAAGGCGGCAAAGGCCAACAGCCGCAACACACTGCCGCGAATACCTTTGCGCAGCCCCAGAAAGGCCAGCACCAGCGCCAGAGCCGCCAGCACGGCCAGCGCCCACAATGGCAGGTAAGGGGAAAAGGAAAGGTTCATGGCGTGGGTCCTGCCTGTCTCATTGGCCCAGTCTTTCCAGCAAAGCAGGCACATGCACCTGATCGGCCTTATAATTGCCGGTCAGCATATACATCATGATATTCACCCCGACCCGATAGGCGATTTCCCGCTGATGTTCATCCGGCGGCACCGTCGGCAACAGTGGCACACCATTGGCATCAATGGCCCAGGCTGCCATCAAATCATTGCCGGTGATGATGATGGGCGAAACGCCATCGCCGCCGGAGGTCAGCTCCTTGCCGCTAGACTTGGCCTCCTGCCGGGCCTCAACCCACAGCGGGCTGCCCGTGTAGCGCCCCGGAAAGCTCTGCAGCAGGTAAAAGGAACGGGTCAGCACATGATTTTTCGGCACTGGCTCCAGCGGCGGAATATCGATATTGGCCAGAATGGCGCGCAAGCGCTGGGTGTTGGCGCTAGGGGCCGTATCACTGCCAAAACTGCTGAACTGATCGCGGGTGTCAAACAGCACCGTGCCGCCTGCGCGCATGTAGGCATCAATCCGGCTGATGGCCTGAGCGCTTGGCATAGGGGCCGTGGCCGAAATGGGCCAGAAAATAATCGGGTAAAGCGATAGCTCGTCCTTGGCAATATCCAGCCCCACGGGTGCGCCCGGCTCCAGCGTGGTGCGATAACTCATATATTCGGTCAAGCCGCTCAAGCCCCGCTCGGACAATTCATCCACATCGCTCTCGCCGGTTTTGACATAGGCGAGATGCGTGTTGTCCAGACGCTGTAACAAAAGCGCATCGCCGGGTTTGGCATCATCCGCCCTTGCATGATCCAGCGGCGGCAGGCAGAGCCCCGCCCCCAGCGCGGCCAAGGTCAAAACTGTGGCCAGCCTGCCAGAAACCGACCCCTTACGCTTGGGCAAACCGGAAAACACGCCGCCCATCATCAGCACGATCAGGCTATCGAGAAGGAAAAGCGCCAACACCAGCCCCAGCAAAAAGGGTTTCAAGGGCTTGGCACTCACCCCGATCAATCCCTCACGCACCATCGGCACCGTCACCCCTGTCAGATCAACCGGCTGCAATTCCGCACCTTTGGGCAAAAGATTGAGAGCCAGAAAGCCGTCTTCTGAGCCATAAAGACCGGGTGGATTGTCAAAACTGGCCGCCTGCGGAGCATTGGCCCCCACGTCAAGGGGCTTGGCATTGCCCATCTCGGCTGTCAGCGTCCCTTGCGGCGTCAGCAAACGATAAGGCGGCAAACTTGCAGCAACAGCGTCAACCGTTCCGCTCATGGCCGCACTGGCATGGGAAAGCTGCACAATCCGCCGCAACATTTCGACAAATTCACCGGAAAGCGGCAGGTTTGACCAATTGGCGTCAGCGCTGACGTGAAACAACACAATCAACCCGGCACCGCTGTTTCGCGTGGTAACCAACGGCGTACCATCAGCAAGGCTGGCCCAGGTACGGTCTGCCAAATCCGGTGTTGGTTCGGCCAGCACCTGGCGTTTCACCAACACATCCCGTGGCGTGGCAAGCCCTGCAAAGGGACCACGGTCCGGGAACGGAGCCAGCGCCTGCGGCACCGCCCAGGACAAGGCACCGCCCAATTGCCGCTCGCCCTGCCGCAACATCACCGGCACCAGCGGATCATCGGCAGGGGCTGCGGCCAGCCGGGGGCCTGCAAACCGCAACAGCGTGCCACCCCGTTGTACAAAGCGCTGCACCTGCCGCTGCATATCCGGCGAAAGACGGCCAATATCGGCCATGACCAGCACCGATGGATTTTGTTGCAACAATTGCGGAATGGCCTTGGACAGATCGTTCTCATCCGCCTTGATCACATCCGCATAAGGCTTCAACGCCTGCTCGATATAATAGAGCGGCGACAACAGCGGCTGGGCAGCATCGGTGGAATCCCCTGACAGCAGCGCCACCTTGCGACGGCGGAAACTGTCATCGAGAAGATGCACGGCACCGGCGCTGGCCAGCCCCACAATGCGCAAACGGGCAAAATCATTGCGCAATTCATAAGGAGCGGCAATATCCGCATGGGCCACAGTGGCACCGGGGGCAAAACTGGCCGTTCCCGTGACAATGGGGCGTCCTTGCTGGTCCTGCGCATCCACACTCACGCGCTGTGCTGACGCACTGACAAGACGCGTGATCTTCACATCCAACCGTTCCGAGCCATTGGTGGTGCCAGTCAGGGCCATAATGGCCTTACCATCGCTGGCCATCACCCGCAACGCCGCCGGCTGCAAAGCCGAGAGCGCCGCACCGATCTGCTCATGGTCATTGGCAGCCACGCCATCGGTCAGAAACACCATGGTGCCGGGCTGGCGACCATTCAACGCCGTCTGCACGGCCTTCAAGGCGCGGATGCGATCAGGCACCAGCGGATGCGGCTTTGCGGCCCGCAGCTTTTCGCGGGCTGTGGCGGGGTTGGTGGGCACGGCATCCTGCGCCTGCTCGGCGCTGAAAGCGATTGAAATGGCAACGCCCTTGTTTTCAGCATCATCAATCAGGCCATTGGCCGTTTCCATGCGCCGATCCCAGTCCGGCGCACTGGCCCAGCCATTGTCGATCAGCAGCACCAGAGGGCCACTGCCTGCAACCGAACTGTTGCGCGGATCCAGCACAGGATCGGCCAGCGCCAGAATGACCAAGGCGGCCATCACCATGCGCAAAACCGTAAGCCACCACGGGCTGCGGGCAGGTGTTTCCTCCCGCTTGAGCACACTGGCCAGAATTTTGAAAGGCGGAAACACTTCCGCCTGCGGACGCGGTGGTGTCAGTTTCAACAGCCACCAGATGGCGGGCAGAACCACCAGCGCCCCCAGCAAAGCCGGAGTGGCAAAGGCAAATGAAGACAACATCATGCCCCTCCCCGATGGCCTGTTCCCGACAGATGCAGATGCACAGAGGCCAGCGCCTCCGATGCCAGCCGATCCGTCCGATGATGGGTAAAGCTCCAGCCCAGCCGTCTCAGCCCCTGCCGCAGCGCCTCGCGGCGGGCCAGATAGGCCAGACGATAAGCCTCGCCAATCGTCTCGGCCCGGCCGGACAGCAGCTTTTCGCCGGTTTCAGGATCGGTAAATTCCGTGCGGCCCGAATAGGGAAAGACTTCTTCCGCCGGATCAGCCACTTCGATCACATGCCCACGCAGACCCCGACGTGACAGAGGGGTGATCTGGTTCATAATGCTGTCAACATCATCGAGAAAATCACCAATCAGCACAATGTCACTGGCCTGACGGATCATGCTGGTCTGCGGCATACCTGCTGCATCGGGTAAGCCCTCAACATTCGGTGCGTGCATCAGGGCTGTGGCCAGACGCTCGGCGGCATTGCGCGCCGCCACCGGCTCCATAATACCCGGGCAGCCGATCCGCTCGCCGGAACGGGCCAGAATTTCGGCCAGCGCCAGCATCAGCACCAAGGCCCGGCTTTCCTTGGAAACCGTTCCAAGCCGTGATTTGAACAGCATGGAGGGCGACAGATCGGCCCAAAGCCAGACCGTATGGGCCGCTTCCCACTCCCGATCGCGTATATAGAGTTGATCATCACGGGCGGAGCGACGCCAATCAATGGCGGCCATGCTCTCGCCATCGGCA
>CAJYRE010000419.1 GCA_913776675.1 Rhizobiaceae bacterium | reverse complement strand
AATCAGGCCGGGCAGGGCATCAATGCCCCATTTTTCGGTTTCGGGCACAATCGCACCCAGCACCCCGGCCTGCCGCATCCACAGCAGCGCGCGACCGGGGTCTTTGGCGCTGAGCAATTTCTTGATTTCACTCCAGATTCGCTCTGCCGACAATTGGCCCAGATGGTCCCGTGCGGCAGCACAGGCGCGCAAGCCATCGGCATCGGGCCGCCCGCGTCCATACCAGGCAAAAAAGCGGAAAAAGCGAAGAACCCGCAAATAATCTTCGGCAATGCGCTGATGGGCATCGCCAATGAAACGCAGCGTGGCGTTTTCCATATCGTTCAGACCGCCCACCAGATCGATGACGGTGCCGTTCTGATCGGCGTAAAGCGCATTGATGGTAAAATCGCGCCGCTCGGCATCGGCCTGCCAATCGGTGCCAAAGGCAACATCGGCGTGGCGGCCATGGGTGGCAACATCGCGGCGCAAGGTGGTGACTTCAAAGGGCTTGCCATCCAGCACAAGGGTAATGGTGCCATGTTCGATGCCGGTGGGCACAGCCTTGATGTGCGCCTCTGTGGCCCGCGCGATCACATCGGTGGGCAGCAAGGTGGTGGCCAGATCGATGTCGTTGACGGGTTCTCCCAGCAGGCTGTTTCGCAAGGCTCCGCCCACCACCCGGCCTTCACCTCCCTCGGCATTGAGCAGAGCGAGAATACGGGTCAGGGCCTTATCCTGAAACCAGGGCTGATCGGCAACGGAGATCATGAGTAGAGCCTTTCATAAAGCGTGCGCAGAATGCCAGCGGTAATGCCCCAGATATGGTGTTCGCCATAGGGCATTTCATAAAAATGGCGCTGAAGTCCATCGCGGAACTGTTTGCTGCCGGTTTGATGATTGGCCGGGTCCATCAGAAACGACAGCGGCACGTCAAACACCTCTGCCACTTCATCGGGATTGGGTGTCAGCGTAAAGCCAGCATGGACAATGGCCAGAACCGGCGTGATGCGAAACCCGGTGGCGGCCAGATAATGCGGCAGCCTGCCAACCGGCTCAATGAAGCGCGGCTCAAGGCCGATTTCCTCTCCAGCCTCGCGGATAGCGGCGGCCTCAGGGCTGTCATCCTCTGCATCAATCCCCCCACCGGGAAAGGCAATCTGGCCGGAATGCTTGCGCAATTTGTCGGTGCGCTGGGTGAGGATAACCCGTGGCACATGCGCATCATTCACCACCGAGACCAGAACGGCGGCATCCTTGAGCGGCATGGTTTCGAGGATAGGCATCAAATCGGCGTTGAGGGCATGGTCACCATGGTCACGCCAGGCCTGCATCAGCGGCGCACCGCTCTGATGTTGGGCACGATGGCGGAAATCCTCTGCTGAAAACACCATGGGAGAATGATCATTCATAGGCCGAACTGCTCCAGATCCGAGGCTTTCATCACCGGAAAGACGGCATCGCCGGAGCGGATGGCAAACATCGCGTCTCCTTCCACATTCATCACCTCTCCCCGCGCCAGAAGATCATAGGTCACAGCACGCGATACCAGCGCTTCAAGCCGTCCACGCACGGTCAGATAGGGCTTGAGCTGCTGATGTTCGCCTTCAATGACAAAGCGCAAGGGATGCTCCGGCCCGGCCTCGACCACATCGCCAACATTGGTGCGAAAGATCAAAAGCGGCTGGCCCTGGTGTTCACCCACGCTCATCTCGACGGCAACGAAATGAGCATCGAGAATGCGGATGCCCACTTTTTCCACAGGCGTGACAAGATAGGTTTTGCCGTCCTCATCTTTTCTCAGCACGGTGGAAAACAGCCGCACCAGAGGAGCGCGGCCAATGGGTGTGCCCATGTAAAACCATGTGCCGTCCGCCTTGATTTCCATGTCAATATCGCCGCAAAACGGCGGGTTCCAGCGATCAACGGGCGGCAAACCGGACTTGCCGCCGGCGGTCTGTTCACTGGCGCGGGCAATCATGGCTGCAAGATCGGCAGCACTGTGGCCTTTATTCTCTGCATCATCCGCCATGTTTATGTCCCGGTTTTCAACGTAATAGCTATCAGACACGAGATAGTGGTTTGAAACGCGCTTGTCAGCCGCCATACGGGTAATAAGTTATAGAAAGATTGCGCCGCAATGCGGCGTGATCGATTCGTGTTTCACACGCAGCCAACGGAGAAGGCCATGGGCATGATCACCACCACGGATATTCCGCTCGATGAGAGAGCCATGATAGCGGCAGCGGAAAAAGCGCTGGCCGATATTGCCGGCGTGCGCCGCGAGGTGTCCAAGGTGATCTTTGGTCAGGAGCAGGTGGTGGAAAACACGCTGCTGGCGATTTTGTCGGGTGGTCATGCGCTGCTGGTGGGGGTTCCGGGTCTTGCCAAAACCAAGCTGGTCACAACGCTGGGCACGGCGCTGGGGCTGGATGCCAACCGAATCCAGTTTACGCCCGATTTGATGCCTTCCGATATTCTTGGCTCCGAAGTGATGGATCAGGATGAGCATGGCCGACGCTCGTTCCGTTTTGTCAAAGGCCCGGTCTTTGCTCAATTGCTGATGGCTGACGAAATCAACCGTGCCAGCCCGCGCACCCAATCGGCGCTGTTGCAGTCCATGCAGGAATATCACATCACCATTGCCGGTCAGCGTTATGATCTGCCCGCCCCGTTCCATGTGCTGGCCACCCAGAACCCGCTGGAGCAGGAAGGCACCTATCCGCTGCCGGAAGCGCAGTTGGACCGTTTTCTGTTGCAGGTGGATGTGGGCTACCCAGACCTTGCCGCCGAGCGACAGATTTTGCTGGATACCACCGGCATTCACGATAGCCACGCCGAGCCGGTGCTGGATGCTGCGCACCTGTTGGATGTTCAACGCCTGATCCGCCAGATGCCGGTGTCGGAAACCGTGGTTGATGCCATTTTGTCGCTGGTGCGTTCTGCTCGTCCCGGTCATGGCCATGCCGATACCGATAAGCACGTGGCCTGGGGGCCGGGTCCACGTGCGGGGCAGGCGCTGATGCTCTGTGTGCGGGCCCGCGCCCTCTACGAAGGGCGGCTTGCACCTTCTATTGACGATGTGCGGGCGCTGGCCGAGCCGGTGTTGCAGCACCGCATGGCACTGACCTTTGCCGCCCGTGCGGAAGGCATGGCGGTGCGGGATGTGATTGCCACGCTGGTGAAGCAGAACAAGGCATAAGGAGACGGCAGTATCGTGGCAGCCATAGGACAGATCGTTGCAAGAACCCCGACCGGGGACGGTCTGGCGCGGGCGCGCCAACGTGCGGCCCTGATTCCCGATTGCATGGTGGAGGCAAAGCGCATTGCCAACACCGTGATTGCTGGCTGGCACGGACGCCGCAAGCGCGGCATTGGCGAAAATTTCTGGCAGTTTCGCCCCTATGCCAATGGCGGCCATGCTCTCGCCATCGGCA
>CAJYRE010000418.1 GCA_913776675.1 Rhizobiaceae bacterium | reverse complement strand
GCTGCAATGGATACCCATAGCATTATATGCTGACAGTCGCAAAGCTTGGACCTTTTCCACCTTTCCAACCGTTCCGTAGTGACACATTCTGGATTATGATACAATTAACGCACGACCGTATCTCAAGAGGATAACTGGCTTATTAACATAATTTAAAGCACGAAAAGCCGTAAATGGGCAGATTTATGTGGCAATTTAACAAAATTAACCATAAGTAGATTTTTCTGCCCGAGCCAGCCAAAATTTAACCTCAATCCCACGTTTGACCAACATGCTTGGAACTTGAAAGACCAATAACAAGGATGACGTGGGTCATGGCTGCCATTAATATTGCCTTCGAAGCACCAGAGGTTGAAAATGGGTGCGGTCCCTCCAAGGCAAGCCCCATTGATATGGCGCATCTTGCAACCCAGACGATGGGTGACAAAGCGTTGGAAGTAGAAGTGCTGCAATTGTTTGCCAAGCAGGCACGCGGCTGCCTGCACACGTTTGGTCAGGAGGATGCCGATCATCGGGCCACGGCGCATCGTTTGAAGGGGGCAGCAAGTGCGATTGGGGCTTTCAACGTGGTTAAAGCCGCTGGCGATATTGAAAATCTGGGCGCGGATGCAGCCCGCGTTGCGGCTGTAACGCTGGCAATTGTTGAAGCCGAGCATTTTATTTTAAAGCTGTGCCGCGCCTGACTTGCATGTGTCATTTTGAAGCAAGCGTGCCGATCGTGTCGGTGCGCTTTTTTGTTTTTGGCGGGTTCAGTTGACTGACCTTGTACTGACCTTGTATTGACTGGCATGTGATTGTGTCGGAAGAGCTGAATCTCTGAATCAAAACCAACCGCGCGGATAATTCGATGACCAAACTGACCATTATTGCCTTTGACGGGACCCGTTACGATCTTGATGCTGCCGATGGTTCGACGGTTATGGAAAATGCTGTGCGCAACTCCGTTCCAGGGATTGATGCAGAATGTGGCGGGGCCTGTGCCTGTGCCACCTGTCATGTCTATGTCGATGATGCCTGGGCTGAAAAAGCAGGTGGTCCGGCCCCTATGGAAGAAGATATGCTGGATTTTGCCGCTGATGTTCGGCCAAATTCCCGTTTGTCCTGTCAGATCAAGGTCAGTCCAGCGCTGGACGGCCTGATTGTGCGAGTGCCAGAGCGTCAGGCCTGATTTCCGCATATCCATGAGGTTTGTCTGAAACATTATTGGTGCGCTGCGCACCGTCATGCCATCCAAAAAAATACCTCGCCCTTTTGTATCAAGAGCGAGGTGAAGTGGGTGGCCAATTGTCGTGCAGGGGTGGGAGAGAGTCTGACACGACGCGGCGCACCAGGGGAACTTCAGGGAACGTCATAACGGCAGTGAGCAACGCAATTCTCAAAATTCTGTGTCATCTTGCAGGTTGATTATATATTAGATTTCTTTAAATTGAAACTGTAAGAAATGATGGGTTATTTTCCCTGTCGCTACGGTTGTGGTCGAAACTGCACCTTCGTAGAACCGTTTTGTGCCGTGTTTTAATGGGTCTGTTTCTGGCTGCGATATTGCAGCAATCGTAGCATTCTGGAATTGAAATTGACGGCTTCAATACGATCAAACCGCATCTGGTCGGCGTCATGTTCCCGTGTCACTTCATCCGTGAGTTCGGAAACCTTTTGCGCCATGGTATCGCAATCTGTGGTCGGTGATAGAGCCTTCAGACGTTTGTCGAGATCCCTGGCGTGCTGCACGGCAATTTCCGCATGGCGTTCTTCGTGCCGTTTGATGTCAGCGGCAAGCGTATCCCAAATCAGTCGAAGCTCTTGATTGGCCCGATTGCGGTCACGCCAGCTTGGCATAATGATGGTGATGGCAACCGTGACCTTGATGTTGCCAATGGCGCAACTGTTCGGCTTTTTGATGTAATTCATCGTGCCGCCAAAGCGTATTTTGGTGGCACCAGGGTGGCGCGTACCAGAGGGGCCGGTGTGTGGGCCTTTGGTTTCGAGCTGGTGGTCCAGTTCTGCGGCTGTTTTGCCTTGAATGGCGAAATAGCGGGTGGATTTGCGGACAATTGTTTCCGCTTGGGCATTGTGCGCCCAGAAGCAGGACATGACCGCAAGCGTAAAACAGGTGAGAAGGCCGCTTGCTTTCATCATGATTGTATCCACCACATTGAATTTACGAACATTTTGCTGCATATAGCGTTGCGCGTCAAATAGGATAGATTGAACACACAACAAAATCGCAGAGGTTTTGCGCCTTTTGATTTTCTTGCGGCCCGGATGAGGTCTTGAGAAAAGCTTATGATTGTAAAATGGCGGGTGTGCGGGGGGATAGACCTTGAAAATAGCGAACCGCAACTGGCTGTTGGCCCATGGACGCACACTGGAGCTTGCGGCCCGTTCAAGAATAATGGCTATTGTCAATGTCACACCGGATTCCTTCTCGGATGGTGGTCGTCATGACACCGTGAATGCGGCTGTGGATCATGCCCTGCGCTGTGTGGAGCAGGGCGCGGATATTGTCGATATTGGTGGTGAATCCACCCGGCCGGGCGCTGATCCCGTGTCTGCGGCTCAGGAGCAGGATCGGGTGTTGCCCGTCATTGAGGCGCTGGCCCGGCATGACGTGTTGATGTCGATTGATACCTATCGGGCGGAAACAGCACGTCTTGCGCTTGCATCGGGGGCGCATATCATCAACGATGTTTGCGGGTTGCAGCGGGAGCCGGAGATTGCGGCGGTGGCCGCCACCTTCCGGGCAGGGCTTTGCATCATGCATACCGGGCGAGGGCGTGTGGTTTTGCCTGATCCGATTGCAGATCAACGCCTGTTTTTCGATAAGGCCCTTGCCATTGCCAAGGCCGCACATGTATCAGCAGACACAATGATGCTGGATCCGGGGTTTGGTTTTGCCAAGGAAACCGTCCAGATCAATATGGATTTGATGGCACGCTGCAGCGAGTTGCTGGCCCTTGGTTTTCCGCTGCTGGTCGGCACATCGCGCAAGCGTTTTTTGGGTACGTTGACGGGCCGGGATGCCGCTGAACGGGATGTGGCAACAGCGGCAACATCGGCCTTGCTGCGCATGCAGGGGGCAAGTGTTTTTCGGGTTCATGATGTGCCGAGCAATCGGGATGCGCTGGCGGTTGCCGATGCCTTGATGGCGGCTGATAAGAGTGCCTGAAAAGCGAAGAAATTAAGAGTGTGTCCAGCTCAAGAGAAGACGGGCAGTGAAGGACGGTGCGATGGCTGATACCTATAAGATTACCTTAAAGAATTGCGGATTCTTTGCCCGCCACGGATTTCACGAGCAGGAAGAGTTTCTGGGGCAGCGCTTTTTTGTCGATGCCGAGCTTGAGGTGCGGTTTTCCAGCGCTTTGGAAACAGATGAACTGGCCGGCACGGTTGATTATGGTGTTGCATTCAATGTGATTGAGGAAATTG
>CAJYRE010000417.1 GCA_913776675.1 Rhizobiaceae bacterium | reverse complement strand
TCCGATCTTATGTCACCGATCTGCCGATTATTGGCAGTATCCCCCATTCACTTTTCTGGTTGGCGCTGTTCTGGTCGGCGTTTGGTACCATTCTTCTGGCAGGCGTGGGTATTAAACTGCCGGGGTTGAACTTTCGCAATCAACGTGTGGAGGCGGCTTATCGTAAAGAACTGGTCTATGGTGAGGATCATGCCGATCGTGCCGAACCAGCAACCGTGAAAGAACTTTTTGCAAACGTGCGGAAAAATTATTTCCGAATGTATTTCCACTATCTATATTTCAATGTTGCTCGGTATTTTTATGTTCAGGCCGACGCTGTATTTTTGCTAACAATGCTTGTGCCAACCATTGTTGCAGGCAAGATCACTTACGGCATCTACCAGCAGATCGCTACGGCCTTTGGACAGGTCAGTAATTCCTTCCAGTATCTGGTCAGTTCCTGGACGACGATTATTGAGTTGCTGTCCATCCACAAACGCTTGAAGGCTTTTGAAGCCGCAATTGATGGCGAACCCCTGCCTGCCATTGATCAGCGGTACATGGAACGTCAGGAGAAGGACTGAGGTTTCTGAAACGCCAGCGTGAACCATTTGAAACGGTCGGGTTTTCCCGGCCGTTTTGCATGGAATGCTCTAGAGAATTTCAATGTTTCACGGAAACACTGAAATTCTCTAACTCTTTGTTTTTAAGCATTTCCGGACGGAAAGCCGCTAGGCACTTTTCTCAGGTAAATGCTCTATAGCCACCGCTGCTGTCCTGCGGTATCACTGCTGATATTCGTGTTGAAAGGAATCGGTTTCATGCTGCTTTTGATTGTGGGTTTGATTCTGTTTCTGGGCCTGCATCTGATCCGCACGTTTGCGCCCGGTTTTCGGGCGGCCATGGTGGCGCGGCTGGGTGTGGTGGGCTGGAAGGTGTTGCACGGTGTCTGTGCTGTCATGTCCGTGTCGCTTGTCGCCTATGGCTATCATGTTGCACCGGTTATCAATGTGTGGTTTCCGCCTCTGGGCATGAACCATCTGACCGTGACATTGATGCTGTTGGCCACCATTTGCATTATGGCAGGCCTTTTGCCTGCGGGGCAGATTGTTGCCAAAACCAAGCATCCCATGGTGCTGGCCATCAAAATCTGGGCACTGTCGCATTTGCTTTCGAATGGAGATCTGCGCTCCATCATTCTGTTTGCCGCCTTTCTCGCCTGGGGTGTGATTTTGCGCATCTCTTACAAACGCCGCGATCGGGCCGGGGAAACCGCGCCACGGGCGTTTGTGTCTGTCAAATATGACCTCTATGCTGTGATTTTGGGGGTGGCTGTGTGGGCTGCCATCACGTTTAAGCTGCATGAAATCCTGATTGGTGTTGCGCCGCTTTCCATGTAAATGCGCAATTTGCAGCCTCTTTGCCGATGAATTGCGCCGCGCCCCCTTACAATAGTGTAAAAATCGGGTAGAAGGCGCAGCATCAGTTGATTGATGAAACCAAGGCTTAAGGCCCGGAATTTGTTATGGCAGACCACAACGACAGCTTTATTCGTGAAGTGAATGATGAAATCCGTTCGGAGCAGATGCAGCGTGTCTGGCGCAAGCTTGGCCCTGCCATTATCACGCTTGCGGTGCTGATTGTGCTGGCCACGGCTGGTTATCGGGTTTACGCCTATTGGACAGATGACCGTGCATCGCAATCCGGCGATCAGTTTCTGGCCGCACAAAAACTGGCTGCCTCTGGCAAGCTGGATGATGCGCTGAAAGATTTTGAGGCCCTGCAAAAGAGTGGATTTGGCAGTTATCCGGTGCTTGCGCGCTTCCGTGAGGCCAGCCTTCTGGCGCAAAAGGGTGATCAGGCCGGAGCCATTGCTGCCTTTCAGGCGCTGGGCAAGGATAGTGCTGTGCCGCAGGCCCTGCGCGATGTGGCGCATATCCGTGCTGGTTGGTTGTTGATTGACAATGGCACCTATGATCAGGTGAACGCTGAGGTGGGGGCTTTGGCCATGCCGGGTCAGGCGCTGCGCGGCTCTGCCCGCGAAGCTTTGGGCCTTTCAGCATACAAGGCTGGCCAGTTGGACCGCGCCCGCGAATGGTTCCAGCAAATCACCGAGGATGCGCAATCGCCGCGCAACATTTCCAGCCGTGCGCAGATCATGCTGGATAATATTGCTGCGGCCACCAAAACATCCTGATTTTTTGAATGCACCCCGACCATGGGGTAGGAACAACCGGATAGTATAATTTCATGAGCTTTACCGTCGCCATCGTCGGACGTCCCAATGTCGGCAAATCCACGCTTTTCAACCGGCTGGTTGGCAAGAAGCTGGCGCTTGTTGATGATACGCCCGGTGTGACGCGCGACCGGCGCCCCGGCGATGCCAAGCTGGTGGATCTTCGCTTTCGCATTATCGATACCGCTGGTCTGGAAGATGCAGGGCCAGAGACGCTGGAAGGCCGCATGCGCGCCCAGACAGAAGCCGCTATTGATGAGGCCGATCTCTCGTTGTTTGTGGTCGATGCCAAGATGGGCCTGACCCATGTGGACAAGACCTTGGCGGATATGCTGCGCAAGCGCGGCAAGCCGGTGGTGCTGGTGGCGAACAAATCGGAAGCCAAAGGCTCGGATGGCGGCTTTTACGATGCCTTCACGCTGGGGCTAGGTGAGCCGGTGCCGATTTCCGCCGAACACGGCCAGGGCATGATCGATCTGCGCGATGCGATTGTGGAAGCTTTGGGCGAAGACCGTGCGTTTCCCGAAGAAGACGATGTGGCCGAGACGGATGTGGTCTTGCGCTCCACTGATGATGACGAGGAAGACGAGGAAGCGCTCGCCCATTACGACGACAGCAAGCCGCTGCGCGTGGCCATTGTTGGGCGTCCGAATGCGGGCAAATCCACGCTGATCAACCGCTTTCTGGGCGAAGACCGCCTGTTGACCGGGCCGGAAGCGGGCATTACCCGCGATTCGATTTCGGTGGAATGGGATTGGCGCGGCCGCACCATCAAGATGTTTGACACCGCCGGGATGCGCCGCAAAGCGCGCGTGACCGAGAAGCTGGAAAAGCTCTCGGTTGCCGATGCGCTGCGCGCCATTCGCTTTGCCGAAACGGTGGTGATTGTGTTTGACGCCACTATTCCCTTTGAAAAGCAGGATATTCAGATTGTCGATCTGGTGCTGCGCGAAGGCCGCGCCGCCGTTCTGGCCTTTAACAAGTGGGATTTGGTAGAAGAGCCGCAGGCTGTGTTGGCAGACCTGCGCGAAAAAACCGAACGGTTGCTGCCGCAGGCGCGCGGCATCCGTGCCGTGCCCATGTCCGGCCAGACCGGCTATGGTTTGGATAAGTTGATGCAGTCGATTACCGATGCTGATCGGGTGTGGAACAAGCGTATTTCCACCGCCAAGCTGAACCGCTGGCTGGACACCGTACAGACCCAGCATCCGCCACCGGCCGTTTCTGGCCGTCGCCTGAAGCTGAAATATATGACGCAGGTCAAGGCTCGTCCGCCCGCCTTCATGATTTCCTGCACCCGGCCCGACTCGGTGCCGGAAAGCTATATCCGTTACCTGACCAATGGTTTACGCGCGGATTTCGACATGCCGGGCGTGCCAATCCGCATTCACCTGCGGGCCGCTGATAATCCGTTTGAGGGTAAGAAGCGTCGGCGGTGAGTCTCTGTTTTTTTGAAATCGAAATATTGACTATAACTGCTTTGATATGCCGTTTACTCCCCCTCAAGGGGGGAGATCTGATGGAGCTAAGCGCTCATGTCTTCAGATAACCTCTTGATTTCCGACGCGCTGAAAAGGTGATGTAAGGCGAGGGGTCTACCACAGAGTGATCTCCCCCCTTGAGGGGGAGATGTCCGGCAGGACAGGGGGGGTAAACCGCCGATGAAAACGGTTCCGTAGGAGTGCCTTAACTTCCCAGCGCCTGCTTCACCGCTTTACGCCTGCGCAATCTGAGGCGGCGTTTCCCCTGCGCTTTCGCTTCAATGACATTATCCAGAAACTGTTTGGTTGCCGCTTCCCAGGAATAGCTTTCCGCCAGTGTGCGGGCAGCGGTGCGCGATGCAGTCAGTGCCTTGAGGCAGGCCGCTTGCAAATCCTCATCCAGTGCACCCGCATTCGGATCAGACAGAATGTCGATGGGACCAGTGACGGGATAGGCGGCAACGGGAACACCGGAGGCCAATGCTTCGAGAATGGTGTTGCCAAAGGTGTCGGTTTTCGATGGAAACACGAAAACGTCGGCCTGCGCATAGGCAGCAGCCAATTCAGCACCAAACTTCACCCCGGTAAACAGCACATCGGGATGGCGGGCGGCGAGTTCTGCGCGGGCAGGGCCATCGCCCACCACCACCTTTGAACCGGGCAGATCAAGGGCCAGAAAAGCAGGCAGGTTTTTTTCCACCGCCACGCGGCCAACGGTCATGAAAATCGGACGTTTCAGGCCGAAGGGTTCTGCTTCCTGTGGTTTGGGTTGGAACAGATTGGTGTCAATGCCGCGGCTCCAGAGGCGCAAGTTGCCAATGCGCTTGGCATCCAGCTCGCGCTTCAGGCTCTCGGTTGCCACCATGCAGGCACCACCGGCGCGGTGGAACCAGCGC
>CAJYRE010000416.1 GCA_913776675.1 Rhizobiaceae bacterium | reverse complement strand
CTTCGCCCCAGATATAGCCCATATGAAATTTCCAGCCGTATTCGCCCCGGTGGTTTGCAACATACTCCACCAGGCGGGCGCTGATAAAATCATCATCATCGACAATCATAAAATACTCGCTGGCGGGTGCTGCCAGCATGCCTGCAAGAATACGGCGACCTTTATCAAGCCGAACCGCATCATAGGCCGCTTCTCGGTTATCCTTGCGCAGATCATAGGTCGGATTGGGCGGAAAAGAGACCCGCTTGACCACAAACTGCTCTGGCAAATCCGGCAAGACAGCCTCGTCATTGGCCACGATGACACATTGCCATTCCTTATGCGTCTGGGCTGCAATCGATCTGACCGTCTGGGATAACCGTTCGCATAGGACGGACCAGTTCTCAGCATTGTCCGGGTGTCGCACAGGAATAATAAATGTGAGCAACATGTGTTTTTCACTCCATTCGCATAGGGTTGGGCGCGAAATATCTTGAACGCTTCATCGTCAATCCCTCTCATGCAGCCAAATCTGCCGACTATGTCTTCAGGCTCGAGATATGAGAGTGATGCCCAACCCTGTATTTCGTTGCATTCAAAGATCGCTTCATCAAAAAACAATCATGCTGACAGGCATCATGCAGCCTGCCGGCTCTTCAAAACGGTTCGTTTCAGAAACAGCAGACGCTCACCGCAGATCGTGGCGATCACACTCAGATAGACAACGGCCCCCACACCGATTTCAACCATGAGCCGGGCGATAGCAGACCAATCCTGCAACAGATGACCAGTCCACAACACCGCCACCAACATGATCATGTAAGCCGCAGCAGGCCGCAGAAACTGCCCAAAATAGGCGGAAATGCTCATGTTGATGATACGGGTTACCATCCACAATGTGATCGGCCACAAGCAGAGGGTGCCAATCATCAAGCCCGCAGCAATGGTGGTGATGCCATAAGGATAAAGGATGAAAACCGTCAGAATCGTCGTGCCATTGCGCATCAACTGATAGTAAAACCACCAGTTGGATTTACCCTGACTGGTGATCAGCGATGCCTGAATAACCCCTATTCCGCTCATCAGACCAACCACGCAGAAACACCGGACCGGCCAGATGGCTGCCGTCCAATGATCACCAAAAATCACCGGAATGGCGTCATCGGCCACAGCCGCCAATCCCATGAAAGCCGGGAACGACACCAGCGAGCAGCCGAACGTGGCCATCAGAAAGGCTTCGCGCACCTTGGATTTGTCATGCTGCAAGGACGACAGCAGCACGTGGGTCACAGGAGACAATCCACCTGCAACAATGCCGTTCAGCATATCGTACAGACGGCGCGAAAAATTATAAAGACCCAGAGCTGCCGGGCTGATCAAAGAGCCAATCACCAATTGGTCGATGCTCATGGCCTGCAAAAAGCGGTTAGCCGAAGCAAAAATGCCATAATGCATCAATTCTTGCAGGCTTGCCAACTTGACACGGAAGCCGGGAATCCAGCCCGCGCCCCAATAGGATGCCAAACAACTGGCCATAGGGGCTGCCACTTGGGCAATGGCCAAAGACCACAGGCCAAAACCGGACAGAATGAGCGTAATGCAGATCGATCCCGACAGAAGCGTGGCAATGGCCGTGCGCGTGGCCGCCATGCGAAAAGCCATGGTCCGGCCAATCAGCGCATTGGGCACAATGCCTGACATATCAAAAAAGATGCGAAGACCAACAACCATAATCAGGTCATCAATCGATTCCTGCCCGAGTTCTTTGGAAATCAGCGGAGCGGCAAACATCAGAACCGTGTAGAGAAACACGGCCCACAGAATCGAAAGCCAGAAAACCGAATCGAGATGGCTTTTGCGGATGGTCTGCTGTTGAATCAAGGCTTCGCCAAAAGCCGTGGGGCCAACGCTGCCGACAAAACTGACGACACTCAGCGCCAGAGCCACCAGACCAAAATCATGCGGTAACAGATAGCGCGATGTGATGATGAAGACGGCACTGTTGAGCAGATTGGGAATCAACGTATCCAGCACAGACCAAAAAGCCCCATGCACGGCAGCTCTGGAGCGATTCTCGGTCATATGTGCAAAAACAATATCATCGGTATCGGAGATTGGCTTTCGCCGAAAAGGCCACCAGATTTTCACAGACCAATCCCTGTTCATGACAACGCTTTCTTTTCAGCCGCGTCCTCCACGCAAAGCCCACTGTGATGTGTTCTGTCCGAAATGTGTTCATTTCGGCCTCATCGTCAATCAGCTCCCTTGCGACAACAACCCAGACTGCACGAGCCCGCGTTTGCGCCTGATTGCCGAGCATTCTGCGCAGGTTTTTATCTTCCCACGATGGTAATGTTTGCAGAACTTAAAAGAAGGTGGGATCAAATGGCAAGCGAAATTGTTAGGCATGTGTGCATTGCACCCGCCCACTCACCTGAACGAAAAGCGATAAAGAAACATCCTTCACCAAGGCAGGAATGCGGCGGGATTGGGATTGGTAAAAGCTTTCATATCGGTATAACCCAATGGGCTGAGTGCTTTTTGACCGATACACCCCCAAAAATGGTCCCCGTTTATTACCTCAGGGTTAATTACATCAGTAAAAGGCACAATAGACTGAAATTAAACGATTATATTTTCAGATTTCGCGCATTTCCAAGCCCATGAAAGCCCAAGAATGCCAATAATTAAGCCAGATGTCTGCCTCTCACGTTGACTTTTTTGCTGCACTGCCACAGTTTTGAGAACACATTCCAATAAGGTGAAGGTGCAACCGCAAAGTTGGCAGGAATACATCCTTGGCATTTTTGCACGTCAAACAGGAGTGACCCACATCGTGAAGGCCCATCCAAACGTGTCAGCCCGGATGACAATGGCGCAAGCGCAATGCGATGCGGCTGTTGAATCAGCTCTGACCCCGTATGATGGTTTGCACAATCGGATGCGGGCATTTTTGCACACTCTGCGGTCGCCTGGCAAAGTGCTCTGCTCCTCCCCATCACTGCTGCCATTATCGTGTTTCACACGGGACTTCGCGTCAGCGAACTCTCAACTGGTCGAAACCCCTGCTGTTTCGGCGAAGGAGACTGATATGACACCGGCATTACCCTTCCGAATTTCTTGTTTTTCAAGGCTTTTTTGTTTTTCATTGATCAATTTGGCAGCCATGGCGGGTTTTTCTGCGGCCCATGCCCAGGAAGCCGCCAACGGTACATCCTTTGTGGATACCTTTGAAAAACTCGATCCTGCCCGCTGGTATATCTCGGATGGCTGGACCAATGGCGCGCACCAGAACTGCACATGGACCCACAAGAACATAAAGGTTGAGCAAGGGCATCTTGAGATGACCTTCAATGATACTCCCCTCGGGGAGCGAAAGTTCTCCTGCGCTGAAATCCAGACCAAACAACGCTTTGGCTATGGCACCTATGAAGTGCGCCTGAAAGAGATCGGAAGAGCACACG
>CAJYRE010000415.1 GCA_913776675.1 Rhizobiaceae bacterium | reverse complement strand
CGGATGAAGCTGCGCGCCTGCCCGGCGCAGCAGGGCCCGCAACCGAGCCAGCAATTCTTCGGTTCGGAAGGGTTTTGGCAGGTAATCATCGGCTCCTGCATCAAACCCATCCACCCGCTCCATCCAGGAGCTACGGGCGGTCAGAATCAGAACCGGGGTGTTGATACTCTTCTTGCGCCAACGCCGCAAAATCGACAGGCCATCCAGTCCGGGCAAACCCAGATCGAGGATAATCGCCGCGTATTCACCATATTCCCCGGCTTCCAGCACCTCAGGGCCCTCGGTCTGAATTGAAATCTCATAGCCTTCGGCGCGCAAAGCCTCAGCAACATGGGCACCGACACCAGGATCATCTTCTGCCAGCAAAATACGCACACATCACCTCAAGCATTCAATCCATCCGGGATATACATCTGACTGAAACGTGGGAACAGGTTTCCACCTTTCCAATGCGCATTCTTGTCAGTGCCGGCACAGCTTTAATTCACTCTCTCACCCGTGGCCGCGTCCACTGTCATGCGTTCCAGATGCCCGGAGGCATCACGCACAATGAGAGAATAGACATCTATACCCCCCTGATTGAGCAGGCCCATGCGCACAATCCGCGACGATTCTGGAATGCCGACAATGCTGATAACCTCTTTTAAGGAACGATAGCGTCCACTTTTGACGCCGTCCAAAGCTCTTTGATGATCAAGATTGGAGAGGCTGTCATCCGAAAACCCCTCTTCGTTCCAGCGGCTGCGGAAAAACGAATCGCGCGCAGCAGATCGACCGCGCTCATATCCGTTCATATTGGATCTTCCATGCCAGCGCCCCTCGTGCAAGCCACCCGACTCAAAGGATCGGTCACGCCCACGTGCGCCATTTTCGAATCCGCCACCGGTCCGCCCAGGGTTCTCAGGCCCTCCAGCATAGGCATCGACAGAGCCAAGAATGACAACCAAAAACAACAGCATCCACATCTTGAGGATGTGCAACATCATGGGCCATCCCACATGAGCCCAATCGTTGATACCATTGCCGCTTTTGAGAGCATCGTACAGGTTCGGATGGTCTGCACGGCGCTTGATCCGTCGCTGACAGGTCGTGTTATGATGTTGAAAAGGCATCATGCTTGGAACCAGACGTGATTTGCTTGTATCGAAAATACTCCATCCATCGCCACAGCGCAAAGCGCCACCCACATGGCACGCATAGGCTCGCTGTTACACGGAAGGCTTCAAACAGAAACTCCGTCACACACCGGATGCGACGGAGTTTCAATGTCGGCAATATGCCAGAACGTGTCGCCCAGGGGCTCAGGGCGACGTGACAGGTGAAGCGTTGTGGGGACGCCGGGTACCCCTGTCGAAAATGACTATGACTGAACAGTGCTGACATGCGACTGACGGTTTTGTCAGCATTTTGTCAGAATCACCCAAAAGGCCATAAGCACAAAAAGGGCCATGTTCCTCAACATGACCCTTCTCAACACTCTTAAGAACAGACACACAGAGCTGGCAGATGTTTCTGCCAATGTCTGCTCACTTTGGTGCCAGCACCATCATCATCTGGCGGCCTTCCAGTTTTGGCTCGGCTTCCACCTTGGCAATGGTCCCGGTGTCTTCCTTGACCTGCATCAGCAGTTTCATGCCAAGTTCCTGGTGGGCCATTTCACGGCCGCGGAACTTCAATGTCACCTTGACCTTATCGCCTTCTTCAAAGAAGCGGCTCATGGCCTTCATCTTCACGTCATAATCATGCGTGTCGATGTTGGGGCGCATCTTGATTTCTTTGACTTCGACGATCTTCTGTTTTTTGCGCGCTTCTGCCGCCTTTTTCTGATTGGCGTATTTCAGCTTGCCCAGATCAAGGATCTTGCAAACGGGTGGCTCAGCGTTCGGCGAAATTTCAACCAGATCCAGACCGGCCTCTTCCGCCATGCGGAGTGCCTCATCGGTGGGCACGGACCCAAGATTCTGGCCTTCTTCGTTAATCAACTGTACCCGTGGAACCCGGATTTCACGGTTGGAGCGCGGCCCGTCCTTAACGGGGGCATCGGCTTTGAACGGTCTGCGAATGGTCGTATTCTCCCAAATGGTTTCGGATGTTCAGATAAGCTTGAAAAGCCTGACTGGCAAGGCTGAGCATTGCTTCAAACGCCTCTTTGGCTTCAATAACAGATATTTTCCAAAAAATCACCTGCTGTCACGGCCTGAAGAATCTGTTTTATAGCGTCAGGACACCATTTGGAGAGCAATATGACCGATAAGACACAGGCCGTTTCCGCCACAACCATCACGGTTGGCTCAGCCGGGGCGGCCCGCACGATTGCTGTTCTGGCAAGGCCGGCCACGACACCAGACCTTGCCACCCTTGTCTGGCTGGGCGGCTACCGTTCCGACATGACAGGCACCAAGGCCGTTGAGATGGATGCGCTGGCCGCTTCGCTTGGTGCAAGTGCCATCCGCTTCGATTACTCTGGTCATGGTGCATCGGGCGGCGCGTTTCAGGATGGCACCATTTCCCGCTGGCTGGAAGAAGCCATCGCCGTTCTGACCCACATTCAGCCAAAGCGGATCATTCTTGTTGGCTCGTCCATGGGCGGCTGGATTGCGCTGCGGCTGGCACAGGAGATGAAAAACATACCCAATGCCCCCACACTCGATGGCATGGTGCTGATTGCACCGGCCCCCGATTTTACCAGCGCGCTGATTGAGCCGCATCTGACACAGGCCCAGCGTCAGGCTCTGTCTGACAAAGGCTATTTCGAAGAACCATCCGAATACAGCACAGAGCCAAACATTTTCACCCGAGATCTGATTGAGGATGGCCGGGCCAACCGGGTTCTGGATGGCCTGATTGAAACCGGATGCCCGGGTCATATTCTACAGGGCATGGCGGATCCGGATGTGCCATACAAACACGCCCTGACGCTGATGGAGCATCTGCCCTCTGACGATGTGGTGCTGACGTTGGTGCGCGATGGCGACCACCGCCTGTCACGCCCGCAGGATATTGAGCGCATGCGCCATGCCATTCAAGCCCTGATGGCCTGACAAACAGCGCAGGACAGTCGCAAACATTAACGGATTTTAACTATATTTGGTGATTGATTTGCCCTTAATCCCGGCGGTGATTGACTCTGATCCGAG
>CAJYRE010000414.1 GCA_913776675.1 Rhizobiaceae bacterium | reverse complement strand
AAGCAAGGGATCACGTTTCAAGCGGGATCGTGCAGCCCAGACGCTGACCATCCAGCATGATTTTCACGCCTTTACCACCAATGAGGCCGAGCTACCCTTTGGCATTCGCGCCGCCGTACTGCTGCTGGCACCGGCCATGGTGCGCAGCGGCAACCTGCATTTTGATACCGAAGCCAAGGGCTGTGCGCTGGGCGTGCGCGAAATTGATCCGCATCTGGAAATCCTCCAGCGCTTTGGCTGCCGCATGACACGGCGTCATCCCTGCCATATGGAAGCCGCAGGCCCGGTGACGGCGGCCAAAATCTGGGCGGATTACGCCTCGGTGACGGCAACAGAAACCTTTATCATGATGGCCAGCGTGGCCGAAGGTGTGTCAGTCCTCAACAATGCCGCATCCGAGCCGCATGTGCAGGCGCTCTGCGAGATGCTGGTGGCCATGGGCGCAAAGATTGAGGGCATCGGCACCTCCCGGCTAACCATCACCGGCGTGGATCACCTGCGTGGCACCAATGCCCATGTGCCGGATGACCACCATGAAGTCGCAACCTTTCTGGCCATTGGCGGTGTGACGGGTGGACGTTTACGCGTCGAATCGGACATTGGCGAGCATATGGAGTTGATCCTGCGCCAGTTCGGCAAGCTCGGACTTGAATTTGAGGTGGAAGACAAAGCCGTGACCGTGACCGGCTGGACCCGCAAGATTACCGAACCCTTCACCACCGAATTGCTGCCCAAGATCGAGGCCGCACCATGGCCCTATTTTCCCGCTGATCTTCTGCCACAGGCGATTGGTGTGGCGGTTGGCTGTGAAGGTGACATCATGTTCTGGAACAAGGTCTATGAAGGCGCGCTTGGCTGGACGGGTGAGTTGCTGAAGTTTGGCGCGCGGGTGCATCTGTCTGACCCGCATCGCCTCGTGGTGTTTGGCAACAACCAATTGCGCCCGGCTGTGGTGGAAGCCCCTTATATCATTCGTGTTGTGGTGGCTTTGCTGGTGGCGGCGGTGCAAATCAAAGGTGTTACCCGCATTCAGAATGCCGACCCGCTGAAGCGCGCCTATCCGCATTTCGTTGAAAAGCTGACAGCGCTTGGAGCAAAAGTTCATTGGGAGTGAGCTGTTTCAGCGATCACCCAAAACCATGGGCCCCTGCGTGTTCTGCGTCCTAGCTCCATTCATCTGAGTGGTTGCGGCGCAAAATCATCGATAAAATGACAATCATCACAGTGCTGTGCGCCATATATGGCGCACAGCACTGTAACACTTTGTTTTTAGGCTTTTCCGGACGCAAACCCGATCCGCGCTTTTCTCAGATAAAGACTCTATCAATCGCCATCAGAATGATTCGACTTCATCTGCATCCCTTTTAATTTAGGGAAAATTAAATTTATAACGGCACATTCCTCATAGCTAAATTTGCAAAGACAAATGCACATCTGATCGTCACACCCAAAAGCAGGCGATGGCATCATCTCCGGTCGAGTGTTGTGAAGTCAGTGCCCCAAAGTGGCTTTGTGTGATGGGATTTGCAAAGCACAGATGATTATCGGAGGAGTGACACGTGAAGCATATATCCATCATTGGCAAGTTTCTGATGATCATGGCCCTTTTTGGCCTGTTTTCGGTTTGCATGACGCTGTATGCAGGCCAGAAAATGTCGGGCATTGATACCAATTACAGCGCTCTTATCGATCAAGAGTCAAAGGCTGGCCTCTATCTGGCACGCTCCAACCGCAGCCTTCAGGGCGCACGTGCAGCCATCGGTGATCTTCTGATGTCGAACTCTCCGGACACGGATGAGCGAGCCGACAAGGAACTCAAAGCAGGCATCGATAATTTTATCAAGTATATGGACATTGCCATCGCAGCCATGCCTGCACGGCCCGACATTACGCAATTAAAAGCTGAAGGACTGAAGATTTTCAATGAGACATGCGCCGCTGCCATCAAAGCAGGACGGGCCAATGATGCCGATGTCAAAGCTGCACAAACACTGTTTCTTCAACAATGTCAGCCTGCCTTTTCGACAATCGCACCCAAGTTTACAACGTTCACAACCGATATGGTGAATACGGCGGATAAAAGAAGCGATGAGCTGACACTCGTGACCAACAGCACGGTTTACACAACTGTAGGAGGAACGTTTGCCGGATTGATTGTTGTTCTGCTTTTAGGCTTTGTCGCCATTCGTTCCTGGGTGGTCCAGCCCATCAAACAAATGTCTGGCACCATGGCAGTGCTTGCCAATGGCAATCTTGCGGTCGTCATTGATGGCACAGATCGTCGTGACGAACTGGGCGGTATGGCCAAGGCTGTGCAAGTGTTCAAGGACAATGGATTGCGGGGCAAGGAACTGGAGCGAGAAGCCGAAGCAAACCGCACAGCCAGCGATGCAGAACGCGCCCGGATTGCGGCTGCCGATCGTCAGCGCGCCGAGGACATGGCGCAGGCCACATCGGGTCTGGCAGAGGGGCTCAAACATCTTGCCAGCGGTGATCTGACCTTCCGTTTGAACCAGCAATTTGCCAGCGACTTCGAATCCTTGCGGGCCGATTTCAATGCAGCCGTCAACCAGCTTGCTGAAAGCCTGCGTGCGGTGGCCGATGCAACAGGTTCTATTGATAGCGGGGCCCGTGAAATCAGCACCAGCGCTTCTGATCTCTCCAAACGTACCGAACAACAGGCGGCTTCGCTGGAGGAAACCGCAGCAGCACTGGATCAGATCACCACCAATGTCTCCAACTCGTCCAAGCGCACAGAAGAAGCCCGCCACATTGCCATGGAGGCCAACAAATCGGCCCAACGCTCAGGAGCCGTTGTTTCAAATGCGGTCAACGCCATGCAACGTATCGAGCAATCATCCAGCCAGATTTCCAATATCATTGGTGTGATTGATGAAATCGCCTTCCAGACCAACCTGCTGGCGCTCAATGCCGGTGTTGAGGCAGCGCGTGCAGGCGAAGCCGGCAAAGGTTTTGCCGTCGTGGCGCAGGAAGTGCGGGAACTGGCTCAGCGGTCTGCGCAAGCCGCCAAGGAAATCAAGGATCTGATCCGCAATTCCGGTGAAGAGGTCAGCGCCGGTGTCCGGCTGGTGCAGGAAACCGGGCAGGCACTCAAACAGATCGAAGAACAGGTTATCACCATCAACACTCAACTGGATGCCATTGCCACATCCGCCAAGGAACAGTCTGTGGGGCTGGCCGAAGTCAACACCGCCGTCAACCAGATGGATCAGGTGACCCAGCAGAATGCGGCCATGGTGGAAGAATCCACCGCAGCCAGCGCCTCGCTGGCTAGCGAAGTCAATCGGTTACGCGGGATTATCTCCGAATTCCGCCTCGGTGGAACCGATACGGCATCCTTCAGCCGCCGCCCGGAAATTGCCAAAGCCGATCACAAACCCGCCCCATCCCCTGCACGCCGCATGATGGCAAAGGTGGCCAGCGCAGTGGGACTGGGTGGCAATGCCGCCGCAGCCGAAAACTGGCAGGAGTTCTGATCTCCCCTTGATGTCTCTGTGATATGGGCTCCGGTTTGATCAACCGGAGCCTATTTTTTTATCACAAGGTCAGGACTTGCCTTCACGATGCAGTCCGGCTTGCTCTGCAAAAAAGCCTTCCGGATCATCCACCTCGATCAGCCGTTTGCGTTCAATGCGCCAGAACCGATTGCCAACGGCACGCACAAAGCTGCGATCATGGGACACCAGCAGGCAACTGGTCTGATGGGCCATCAATTCCGCTTCCAATGCTTCCTGCCCCTCAATATCGAGGTGGTTGGTTGGCTCATCCAGCAGATAGAAATTCGGATTGGCCAGCCGCAACATCAGCATGGCCAGTCGCGCCTTTTGTCCGCCCGACAATCTCTCCACCGGACGCGCTTGCATATCCAGCGATATACCCACACCCGCCAGCAGTGAGCGGGCCTTTTGATCGCCCATATCAAAGCGAGAAATCACGGTGTCCATGGGCGTGCGATCCCCGGTCAGATCCGCCAAAGCCTGATCGCTATAACCCAGCACCAGCGACGGGGTTGCCTTGATGCCCGAATTCGTATCCGGCGCGGTCATAGCCTTGCGCAACAGCTTGATCAGCTGCGATTTGCCCGCCCCGTTGGCCCCGAGCAGCACAATGCGATCCCCTTGGCAGAGAAAGTGCTGGCCGGTGCGAAACAGCAAGCCGCCATCCGGTGTGCAAACGTCTGCATTATCCAGCGTGATCAGCACTTTGGCATGGGTGCCACGATTGGCCAGCTTGATGGTGCCAGCGGATCGCTCTTGATGGGCAGGCTTGGCAGCCTCTTCCAGCTTGGCCGCCCGGTCTTTCAATTGCTTGGTTTTGACCACCAGAAGATCACTGCCGGAATTGATGCCGATGTTTTTCAGCTTGGCCGCCTGCCTGCGCAATTGCTCGGCGGTTTTCATGTCCCGCTCAAAGCGGCGGGCATCCGAGGCATCAGCCTGATCCAGCTCCAGCCTCGCCTTTGAATAGGGCAAGGCAAACACCGAGCTGTTTTCTGGCCGCAAAAACAGGGTTTTGTTGGTGACAGCATCGAGAAAGGCACGGTCGTGGCTGGCAACAATCACCGGCACATCGCGGGGCAGCGCGTTCAGCCACGCTTCCAGAGCGGCAATCTTGCCAAGATCAAGATGGTTGGTTGGCTCATCCAGCATCAACACATCCGGCTCGTTGACCCAGACCCGTGCCAGCAACATCAACCGTTGCCAGCCACCGCTAAGTGCGTTGACAGGTTTCAGGCGAAACTCGTCAGGTACATCCAGCGTTTCCAGCACCACATCCACCCGCCAGCTTTCCATCTCGGCCTGTTCTTGTGACAGAGCATCCAGCACCGCGTCGTAAAAAGAAAGCGCGTCGAGCACAGGCGGCACGTTTTGCTCAACAGTGCCGATGGTTAAGCCACGGGCTTTGGTGATCTCGCCCGCGCTGGGTTCAAATGTGCCGTTGATACAGCGCAGCAGGGTGGATTTGCCGCGCCCATTGGCGGCCACAAGACCAATCCGGTCACCGGCGTTGATTGTCAGGTTAAGTTTGGAAAACAAGGGTTGCGACAGCACAACGCCAAGGTCGTGAAGATGGATAAGGGACATGGAAAACCTCT
>CAJYRE010000413.1 GCA_913776675.1 Rhizobiaceae bacterium | reverse complement strand
TGCACATGGTTATGCCGCAGGCCCACACCGCCTTCCGCAAAGGCAAAGCGCACCACCATCAGGTCCGGGCTGTCGGCCAGAACCTGACGGGTCACGTTGTTGCCTGCATCCACCGGGGCAAATGCTTGCAGTATTGTTGGCTTTGCACCCATGGGTTCCTCCTCCCGATGGCTGGTTAAGGCTGTATCAGAGCCGATAGGCCTTCTTGGCCAGACCATAGGCCAGATCTTTTGCCAGTTCCGGGGCCTCGTCTTCATCAAGGCGTCCGGTTGCCACGAGATCGGCCAGATAGGCGCAATCCACGCGGCGGGCCACATCATGGCGGGCTGGAATGGAGCAGAAGGCGCGGGTGTCATCGTTGAAGCCAACGGTGTTGTAGAAACCCGCCGTTTCGGTGGTGGCTTCGCGGAAGCGGCGCATGCCTTCCGGGCTGTCAAAGAACCACCAGGCGGGGCCAAGCTTCAGGGCCGGATAGGCTCCGGCCAGCGGTGCCAGTTCGCGCGAATAGCTGGTTTCATCCAGTGTGAACAGAATGATGCTCAGCTCACCGCTCATGCCCACCGCATCCAGCAGCGGCTTCAGGGCACGCACATAATCGGTGCGGGTGGGAATATCAAATCCCTTGTCGCGGCCATGCTTGGCCATAATGCCTGCTGAATGATTGCGATAGGAACCGGGGTGAATTTGCAACACCAGCCCGTCTTCCAGACTCATGCGGGCCATCTCGGTCAGCATATGGCCACGGAAGGCATCTGCCTCTTCCGGCGTGATCTTGCCGCTCAGGGCCTTGTCAAACAAGGCTTTGGCTTGATCCTGAGCTAGATTTTCCGTGCGGGCGGTTGCATGGCCGTGGTCGGAACTGGTGGCTCCATAGGATTTGAAAAAGGCGCGGCGATTGCGGTGCGCCTCCAGATAGCCTTCCCATGTGGTGGCATTCACGCCCGCCAAGGCCCCAAATTTTTCGATGTTTTGCGCAAAACCTTCAAATTCCGGGTCCACCACCGGATCAGGCCGATAGGCGGTGACCACGCGACCGTTCCAGCCGGAGGTGCGAATCATCTCATGCCACTTCAGCTCGTCCAGCGGGCTTTCCGTGGTGGCAATCACTTCAATATTGAAGCGCTCAAACAGGGCGCGGGGCCGGAATTCTGGCTTTTGCAGGCAATCGGCAATGTGATCATAGGTTTCATCGGCGGTTTCTGCCGAGAGACGCTTTGTGATGCCGAACACATCCTGAAAAGCATGTTCCAGCCACATGCGGCTGGGTGTGGCACGAAACAGATGGAAATTGGATGCAAACAGTTTCCAGATCGCGCGGCCATCGGTTTCGGTGGGCCCGCCATCCACGCGGGGCACGCCAAGCTGCGTCAGATCAATCCCTTGCGAATACAGCATCCGAAAAACGTAATGATCCGGCACGACAAAAAGCTGGGCGGGATCGGGAAAGGCATTGTTTTCTGCAAACCAGCGCGGGTCCGTGTGACCATGCGGGCTGACAATCGGCAGCGCGCTGACCTGCTCGTATAATGCGCGCGCAAGGCTGCGGGTTGTTGGATCGGTGGGGAAAAGTCTGTCAGGATGCAGCAATGCCGTGGCCTCCTCACCCTCGCATTCTCAAATCGTGCAAAGGGCGTTATCAAGATGATGAGCTGCGTGGTGGTGATCAACCCTGTTTGAGCGATCCATCAGGCGGCGACGAAACGGAATTGCATTTCGCTGGCAATCTAATATGTTAGTATGCAGATTGAGTCAATGGAGCTTCAATGGTGGAACCTGTTCGTTTGCAAAGCCTGGATGCGCAGCGTGGTCCTTCGGTCACCGATCAGGTTTTTGCGTTTCTCTATGGGCAGGTGGTGGAGCTGGTTTTGCCGCCGGGCACCAAGCTGTCCGAGGTTGAGGTGGCCAAGCAGATGGGTGTGTCGCGCCAGCCGGTGCGTGATGCCTTTTATCGTTTATCGCAGCAGGGTTTTTTGCAAATCCGCCCGCAACGGGCCACAGTGGTCACGCATATTTCCGAACAGGGCGTGTTGCAGGCTCGTTTTATTCGCACAGCCCTTGAGATGGAAACCGTTCGGGCGGCGGCGGAGCGCTTGAGTGAGGAGCAGATTGCCAGTCTGGATGCGCTTGTCGATCGCCAGATTAAAGCCATAGAGGCTGGCGATAAAATGTTGTTTCACGGTCTGGATGATGAATTTCATCGCCAGATCTGCATTATGTCCAATCATGAATTTGCCTGGGCCTTGATCCGCGACAGCAAGGCGCACATGGACCGGGTGCGTTATCTCAGTTTGTCCTTTGGTGCGCAAAGCGCCATTGACGAACACAAGGATATTATGGTGGCCCTGAAAGCGCGGGATGGCGATGCGGCAGCAGCCCATATGCGTGTGCATCTGTCGGGCATTCTGGCCATCATTGGCCGGATCAGGGAAACCCATGGCCAGTATTTTGCCATGGAATAGGTTTGGGCAGGCGCGGCCTGTCTGTTTTGCCCCGGTTTTGGATAGATGAGTAGAAGATGCGCAATCATAAGATTTTGACTATCGGCGAATGCATGGTGGAAATGGCCCCGCGCGAAGACGGGGCCTATACCCGCAATTTTGCCGGGGATAGTTTCAATACGGCCTGGTATCTGCGGCATCTGCTGCCGGAATCGGATCAGGTTGGTTATTGCTCTGCGGTGGGTACGGATGGCCTTTCCACCAGCATGTTATCCTTTATGGAAGCGGCGGGCATTACCACGCAAGCTGTGCGGCGTATTCCCGAGCGCACCGTTGGCCTTTATATGATCGAGCTTTCCAATGGAGAGCGCAGCTTCAGCTATTGGCGGGGCGAATCGGCGGCCAAACTTCTGGCGCAGGATCGCAGCTTTCTGGACGCTGCCGTCATGGATCAGGATCTGATTCTGTTTTCCGGCATCACTCTGGCTATTCTTTCAGAGCAGCATCGCCAGCAATTGCTTGATGTCCTCGCAGCCGCCCGTGTGCGCGGTACAACCATTGCCTTTGATCCCAATATGCGCTTGCGATTATGGCCGGATCGGCAAACCATGTGTGATGCCGTCATGCAGGCCGCACGGGTTGCTGATGTTGTTTTGCCCTCCTTTGACGAAGACGGACTCAACTATGGTGATGCCTCTCCGCAGGCGACAATTGAACGCTACAGGGCGGTTGGGGCCGGTTGCGTTGTGGTAAAGAATGGACCGGAGCGGTTGCACGCCTTTTCACAACAAGAGGGGAGCGTCGTGTTTGATCCGGTGCCGGTTGAAACGGTGGTGGATACGACGGCAGCAGGCGATAGCTTCAATGCAGGCTTTTTATCGGCGCGCCTGCATGGTGCTGCCATGGCGGATGCCTTGGCAAAAGGCGCGTCTGTGTCAGCACAGGTGATCAAAAGCAGAGGTGCGCTTGTCTCTGTTTCTATCTGATTTTAGCAATTTCAGGTTGTTGTCTTTGACATAAGAAGCATTGTTTGAAAAAAATGTGCGCAATATTTGTTGCGTCGCAATTTATTTTCGCTTGAACACGTGCTGGGTTTGATTCTACGATACGAACAATGCGGGTGTGAAATCCGTATTGTCTTTGTTTGTCAGTAGGTTGTGGAGCCACTCCGCAAGCGGTCTGATGAACGCCAGATCTGACAGGATTATTCCATGCAATTGGTTTTCGATGGGCACAATGACGTCCTCTTGCGTTTGTGGAGGGCGCATTCAGCCGGTATTGATCCGCTGAAGCAGTTCATCGAGGGCACCCACGAAGGCCATATTGATGCGCCGCGCGCGCGCGCTGGCGGTTTGGCGGGTGGGCTTTGCGCCATTTACATTCCCTCCATGCATGATTTTGTGTTGAGCGAGCCAGATTCGCGCGGCCATTACAACACGCCGATGGATACGCCGCTGCCACGCGCCGGTTCGCTGGATATTGCCTTGCAGATGGCTGGCATTGCGTTTCGACTGGAGCGGGCGGGTGGCTGGCGATTGTGCCGTTCCACCTCCGACATTCGTGCGGCCATGCATGAGGGCATCTTTGCTGCCGTGTTGCACATGGAGGGCTGTGAGGCGATTGATGCCGATCTGGCAACGTTGGAAACGCTCTATAGTGCAGGTCTGCGTTCGCTTGGGCCGGTGTGGAGCCGTCACAATATTTTCGGGCATGGCGTTCCCTTTGCGTATCCGATGTCGCCGGATACGGGTCCCGGCCTCACTCCGCTGGGGTTCGAGCTGGTCAAGGCCTGCAATGCGCTCGGCATTGCCATTGATCTGGCGCATATCACGGAAAAAGGCTTCTGGGATGTGGCCAAAACCACCACCAAACCATTGATTGCCAGCCATTCCAATGTGCATGCGCTCACGCCCGTGGCGCGCAATCTCACCGACAAGCAGATGGATGCGATCAAGGAAAGCAATGGTCTGGTCGGGCTCAATTATGCGGTCACCATGCTGCGCGATGATGCGCGTGATTTTGCCGATACGCCGCTTTCCGATATGGTTCGCCACATTGATTATATGGTGGAGCGCATGGGGATTGATTGTGTTGCGCTGGGATCGGATTTTGATGGGGCCACTGTGCCTTCTGGTATCAAGGATGCCAGCGGCAACCAGAACCTGCTTGAAGCCTTACGCGCTGCCGGATACGGTGAAACAGAAATTTCGAAAATAGCCCGTGAAAACTGGCTACGGGTGCTGGGCGCTGCCTGGCATGAATGATTTCTTTTTGAAAAACAATGCAAACGGGGACTTGCTTATGATGACGACAGTTGGACATTCCATGCGCCTGCTGGCAGCCGGTGCTGCTTTTGCCGTGATGTTGGCCGCGGCTCCCAATGTGTTTGCCGCCACGCCCAAAGACACACTGGTGGAAGCCTGGGCCTTTGATGACATTATCACGCTTGATCCGGGCGAGGCGTTCGAATTTTCGGCTGCCGAAATCACCGGTAATACCTATGATAATCTCGTGCGGCTCAACATCAAAAATACATCGGAAGTGCTGCCCGCCATTGCCGAGAGCTGGAAAGTGTCCGACGATGGCTTGACCTATACGTTCAAGATCAAGCCGGGCCTTAAATTTGCCTCTGGCAATCCGATCACGGCGGCCGATGTGGCCTATTCTTTTGAGCGCGCCGTCAAGCTCAACAAGAATCCTGCGTTTATTTTGCAGCAGTTTGGTCTGACGGGCG